>QFNN01000112.1 GCA_003240855.1 Sphingomonas sanxanigenens | reverse complement strand
GGAACGGAAAGCCGATTTCGAGGAAGCCGGATCGCATTTCGAGTCGGGCTATTTCCTCACCTTCACCTATCTGCCGCCGGCCGAGGACGCGGCGCGCGCCGAGACCTGGCTCTATGAGGGCCGCGAGAAGACCGGTATCGATCCCCATGAGGTGATGGCTGGCTTCGCCGACCGCACCGACCGGCTGCTGCGCCTGGTCGAAGCCTTCATGCCGGAATGCCGCTGGCTCGATGACGGCGAAACGCTGACTTATCTGCATGGCTGCGTCTCGACACACCGCCATCGCGTCCGCGTCCCCGAGACGCCGGTCTATCTCGACGCGCTGCTCGCCAATCAGCCGCTCACCGGCGGGTTGGAACCGCGCCTGGGGTCGGCGCATCTGCGCGTGCTGACCATCACCGGCTTCCCGACCGCCACGACGCCGGGCCTGCTCGACGAGCTGAACCGGCTGGCCTTTCCCTATCGCTGGTCCACCCGCGCGATCCTGCTCGACAAGACGGACGCGACGAAGCTGCTGACGAAGATTAGGCGGCAATGGTTCGCCAAGCGCAAGTCGATCGCCGCGATCCTGAAGGAGGTGATGACCAACGAGGCGTCGGCGCTGGTCGATACCGACGCCTCGAACAAGGCAGCGGACGCCGATCTCGCGCTTCAGGAACTCGGCGCCGACTATGCCGGCATCGCCTATGTCACCGCGACGGTGACGGTGTGGGACGCCGATCCGCGCATCGCCGACGAGAAGCTGCGGCTGGTCGAGAAGGTCATTCAGGGCCGCGACTTCACCGCGATGGCCGAGACCATCAACGCCGTGGACGCCTGGCTGGGATCATTGCCCGGCCATGTCTACGCCAATGTCCGGCAGCCGCCGATCTCCACGCTCAATCTCGCCCACATGATTCCCCTGTCAGCGGTGTGGGCGGGGCCGGAACGGGACGAGCACTTCGCAGCCCCCCCGCTGCTGTTCGGCAAGACCGAAGGCTCGACCCCGTTCCGGTTTTCCCTTCATGTCGGCGATGTCGGCCATACGCTGATCGTCGGCCCGACCGGCGCGGGCAAGTCGGTGCTGCTGGCGCTGATGGCCTTGCAGTTCCGGCGCTATGCCGGCGCGCAGGTCTTCGCCTTCGACTTCGGCGGCTCGATCCGCGCGGCGGCGCTCTCCATGCGCGGCGACTGGCACGATCTCGGCGGCGGGCTGACCGAGGGCAGCGCCGACAGCGTATCGCTGCAACCGCTCGCCCGCGTCGATGACGCCGCCGAACGGGCATGGGCGGCCGACTGGCTCGGCGCGATCCTCGCCCGCGAAAGCGTCGCCATCACGCCGGAGGTGAAAGAGCATCTCTGGACAGCGCTGACCTCGCTGGCCTCCGCGCCGATCGAGGAACGCACGATCACCGGCCTCTGCGTCCTCTTGCAGTCCAACGACCTCAAGCAGGCGCTGCGTCCCTATTGCATTGGCGGGGCGTGGGGCCGGTTGCTCGATGCCGAGGCCGAACATCTCGGCACGGCGACGGTGCAGGCGTTCGAGACCGAGGGGCTGATCGGCACCGAAGCCGCGCCCGCCGTGTTGGCCTATCTGTTCCATCGCATCGAAGACCGGCTCGACGGATCGCCGACCCTCATCATCGTCGATGAGGGCTGGCTCGCGCTCGACGACGAGGGCTTCGCCGGCCAGCTCCGCGAATGGCTGAAGACGCTCAGGAAGAAGAACGCCAGCGTCATCTTCGCCACGCAGTCGCTGTCGGACATCGACGGCAGCGCCATCGCGCCCGCCATCATCGAAAGCTGCCAGACCCGGTTGCTGCTTCCCAACGAGCGCGCGATCGAGCCGCAGATCACCGCCATCTATCGCCGCTTCGGTCTCAACGACCGGCAGATCGAGATCATCGCGCGGGCCATGCCCAAGCGTGACTATTACTGCCAGTCGCGGCGCGGCAACCGGCTGTTCGAGCTGGGCCTGTCGGAGGTGGCGCTAGCGCTCTGCGCCGCATCCTCGAAGACCGATCAGGCCGCCATCGCCCGCGTCACCGCCGAGCATGGCACGGACGGATTCCTCGACGCCTGGCTGCGCCATCGCGGCGTCGGCTGGGCCGCCGATCTCATTCCCAACCTCACCAACAAGGAGAAGTCCCAATGAAACTGCGCCGTTCACGCGCGGCGTTGCTTGCCGCGTCCATCCTGTCCGTCCCGCTGGCCCTGTCGCCGATCATCACGACACCAGCGCAGGCGCAATGGGTCGTGTTTGATCCGTCCAACTATGCGCAGAACGTGCTGACCGCCGCGCGCTCGCTTCAGCAGATCACCAACCAGATCACCTCGCTCCAGAACGAAGCGCAGTCGCTCATCAATCAGGCGCGCAATCTGGCGAGCCTGCCTTACTCGTCACTCCAGCAGTTGCAGCAGTCGGTGCAGCGCACCCAGCAACTGCTCAGCCAGGCGCAGAACATCGCCTATGACGTCCAGAAGATCGATCAGGTCTTCAGCCAGAAATACTCGACCGCTTCCATGTCGGCGTCGGACGCGCAGCTCGTCGCCGACGCGAAATCGCGCTGGCAGAACACGGTCGGCGGCTTGCAGGACGCGATGCGCGTGCAGGCCACCGTGGTCGGCAACATCGACACCAACCGCACGCAGATGTCGGCGCTGGTCGGGTCGAGCCAGTCGGCGACCGGCGCGTTGCAGGCGACGCAGGCCGGTAACCAGCTTCTCGCGCTCCAGGCCCAGCAACTCGCCGACCTCACCGCGCTCGTTGCCGCCAACGGCCGGGCGCAGGCGCTGACGGATGCCGAACGCGCTGCCGCCGCCGCACAGGGACAGGAACAGCGCCGCCGCTTCCTGACGCCGGGATCGGGCTACCAGCCCGGCAACGCGCAGATGTTCCACGGTAACAACTGAGCGGGGGCGTGATGGACGGCAAGACCCTCGCGCGTATCGGCGCCATCGTCTTCGTCGCGCTGGCGATCACCGCCACCGCAATCGAGATAAACCGGCCCGCCGAGCGGGCGGACGATCCGGTCGCGCAGGTGCGACCGGCACCGGCGCGAGATCCGCTGCGCGTGGAACTCGCGCGGTGTGGCGCAATGGGCGAAGCCGGTGGGCGCGATCCGTCCTGCCTTCACGCCTGGGCCGAAAACCGTCGCCGCTTCCTGGGCCAGCCCGCGCCGGTCGCGTCCCCGGAGCCGACCGCTCCAACCCCGTCCATACCAGACCAGAACGGGAGCCGCTGAGATGCAGGGCGCCGGCGTCATCGACCATTTCCTGGATGTCTTCACCCGCTATATCGACAGCGGCTTCGGCCTGCTGCGCCCCGAAGTGGCGTTCATCGCGACCACGCTGATCGTCATCGACGTGACGCTGGCGGCGCTGTTCTGGTCGTGGGGCGCCGATGAGGACATCATCGCGCGGCTGGTCAAGAAGACGTTGTTTGTCGGCGTGTTCGCCTACATCATCGGCAACTGGAACAACCTCGCCCGCATCGTCTTCGAGAGCTTCGCCGGTCTCGGGCTGAAGGCGTCAGGCACGGGGTTCACCACCGCCGATCTCCTGCGCCCCGGCAAGGTCGCGCAGACCGGCCTCGACGCCGCCCGGCCGCTGCTCGATTCCATCTCCGACCTGATGGGCTGGGTCTCGTTCTTCGAGAACTTCATCCAGATCGCCTGCCTGATGTTCGCCTGGGCGCTGATCCTGCTCGCCTTCTTCATCCTCGCCGTCCAGCTCTTCGTCACCCTGATCGAGTTCAAGCTGACGACGCTCGCCGGCTTCGTGCTGATCCCGTTCGGCCTGTTCGGTAAATCCGCCTTCATGGCCGAGCGCGTCCTCGGCAACGTCATCTCGTCGGGCATCAAAGTCCTGGTGCTCGCCGTCATCATCGGCATCGGCTCGACCCTGTTCTCCGAGTTCACCGCCGGCTTCAACGGCGCGACGCCCTCGATCGACGACGCCATGACCATCGTGCTCGCGGCCCTGGCACTGCTGGGCTTGGGCATCTTCGGCCCCGGCATCGCCAACGGTCTCGTTTCCGGCGGCCCGCAGCTTGGTGCGGGCGCGGCGGTCGGCACGGGTCTCGCCGCCGGTGGCATGGTCGCGGCGGGTGCAGCGACGGTCGGCGCCGTGGCATCTGGTGGAGCTGCCCTTGCCGGAGGCGCTGCCGCTGCCGCCCGTGGCGGGGCCACACTCGCGGGTGGCGCGTCCACCGCCTACAGCCTTGGCGCGGCCGGCCAGTCCGGCGCATCCGGCGTTGCCTCCGGTCTTGGCAATGTCGCATCGACCGGCGCATCGAAAGCCGGCTCTGCCATCGCCAGCCCATTCCGGCGTGCCGCCGCCTCGATGCGCGAGAGCTTTGAAGCGGGTGGCCGCGCCGTATCCGGTGATGCGGGCGCGGCCGAGGCAGATGCCAGCTCCGCCGCATCTGCACCCGCCGCCTCCGCCACGCCATCGTCCGCCGACCGCCCGCCCGCCTGGGCCAAACGCATGAAGCGCGGCCAGCAGATGACGCATGGCGTCCAGGCCGCTGCCCACGCCGTCAAATCCGGCGATGCCCATGGCGGCGGCTCTTCCGTCAACCTCTCCGAAAGCGACTGACCATGTTCAAGCGACCTTCCACCCACTACGGCAAATCCCCCGAACCCGAGACGCCCTATCAGCGCGCCGCCCAGGTCTGGGACGACCGCATCGGCTCGGCCCGTGTACAGGCGAAGAACTGGCGGCTGATGGCCTTCGGCTCGCTGGCGCTCTCCGCCGCTCTCTCGGCCGGAGTGTTCTGGCAGTCGATGAACGGTTCGATCGTGCCATGGGTGGTGCAGGTCGATCGGCTTGGACAGGCGCAGGCGATTGCGCCCGCGACCGCCGACTATCAGCCGAACGACGCGCAGATCGCCTTCTACCTCGCGCGGTTCATCGAGCAGGTCCGGGGCATTCCGGCCGACGCCATCATCGTGCGGCAGAACTGGCTGCGCGCCTATGACTTCACCACGCAGGCCGGCGCGCTGGCGCTCAACGACTATGCGCGCTCGAACGATCCGTTCGCCAAGGTCGGCAGGCAGCAGGTCGCGGTCGAGGTGTCGAGTGTGATCCGCGCCTCGCCATCGAGCTTCCGCGTCGCCTGGATCGAGCGCCGCTATCAGGACGGTTCGCTCGCCAGCTCCGAACGCTGGTCCGCGATCCTCACCGTCGCCGTACAGCCGCCCCGCGATGCCGACACGCTGCGGAAGAACCCGCTGGGAATCTACATCAACGCCATCAACTGGTCGAAGGAGCTTGGACAATGACACCGACCTTCCGCAAAGCTGGGAGGCCGGCTTTCCGCAATGCCTCACTCGCGGCTTTCCTGCTTTCCGCTTGCGCCCTCACGGGCTGTGCGGGGCACACCCCACCGCCGGAGATTTCCTATGACGATGCGGCTCCGGCCGTCATCGCCGCCGATCCGCCCAAGCCCGTGCAGGTCGTCGAGCTGCCCAGGCCGCTGCCGCTTCCCGGCCAGTTGAAACCGGTCAGCAAGGACGGCAAGCCCGAGCCAGAAGCCGCCGATCCGACCGTGCGCGTCAACCAGGCCAATGCCGCCGCGCGGATGCAGCCGGTGCGTAACGGCTTCATCAATTCGATGCAGGTCTATCCCTTCGTCGATGGCGCGCTCTATCAGGTCTATGCCTCGCCGGGGCAGATCACCGACATTTCGCTCCAGCCCGGAGAACAGCTCGTCGGCTCCGGCCCGGTCGCCGCTGGCGACACGGTGCGCTGGATAATCGGCGATACCGAGAGCGGCACAGGCGCGGCGAAGGTCGTGCATATCCTGGTGAAGCCCACGCGCGCCGAGCTGATGACCAACCTGGTTATCAACACTGATCGTCGCACCTACCATATGGAACTGCGCTCGACGCCTTCGACCTATATGGCGTCAGTGTCTTGGCAATATCCGCAGGACCAGCTCATCGCGCTGCGTCGCCAGAACAGCCAAGCCGAGGCCCAGCAACCGATCGCGAACGGCATCGATCTCTCCCGTGTAAATTTCCGCTACGAGGTGTTGGGCGACCGCGCGCCGTGGCGGCCGCTCCGCGCATTCGACGACGGCCGGCAGGTGTTCATCGAGTTTCCGCGCGGCATCGGCCAGGGCGAGATGCCGCCGCTGTTCGTCGTCGGGCCGGAGGGCGCGACATCCGAACTCGTGAACTACCGCGTGCGCGGCAACTACATGATCGTCGATCGGCTGTTCGCCGCCGCCGAGCTTCGCTTCGGAGCCGACAAGAACCAGAAGCGCGTCCGCATCTCCCGCACCGATGGGAGGCCAGCGTCGTGAAACAGGATGATCCCGACAAGAAAGAAGGGCGCGAGCCAGAGGTTGGGCGTCCTGTCGAGCCCACTGAAGATAATGCACGCCCGCTGACCGGCGAGCCGGTCGCGCCGATGCGGCTGCGGCCCGAGCCGCCGCGCATCACCCGCCTGTCGCGCAAGGTGCTCGCAGGTCTCGGTCTTGCCGCCAGCGTCGGCGTCGGCGGCGCGCTGATCTATGCGCTCCAGACCCGTCATGGCGGCGAACAAGGCCAGGAACTGATCTCAACCGATAACCGCACCACGCCGGATGGCCTCGCCGGACTACCCAAGGACTATAGCGGCGTCCCCAAACTCGGCCCGCCGCTGCCCGGCGATCTCGGCCGTCCGATCCTCAACGCACAGAATGCCGGTCAGCCCGTACCGACGCCGGGGATTGCCACCCCTTTGGGGCCTGTCGGACCAACACCGGAGGAACAACGCCGGGCGCAGGAACTGGAATCGGCGCGGACCGCAAGGCTGTTCGCCAACACCGAAACGAGGCCGGGGAACACCGCCACAACGCCGACTACCGCGACCGTACCGCAACCCGATCTCGCCAGTCTCGGCCTCGCGCCGCAGCCAGCCACACCCTCGGCGCAGGATCGGCAACTCGCCTTCCTCAACCAGACGCCCGACAAGCGCACCGTCTCCCCGGATCGCGTTGTAGCGCCCGCGTCGAAGAATGTGCTTCAGGCTGGCGCGGTGATCGCCGCCGCGCTCATCACCGGCATCCACTCCGATCTGCCAGGCCAGATCACGGCGCAGGTGACGGAGAATGTCTATGACAGCCCGACGGGTAAGATCCTACTCGTGCCGCAGGGCACCCGCGTCATCGGCCAGTATGATAGCGGCGTCGGGTTCGGACAGCGCCGCATCCTGCTCGTCTGGAGCCGGCTAATCTTCCCGAATGGCCACTCGATCGTACTGGAACGCCAACCCGGCGCCGACGCCGAGGGCTATGCCGGGCTGGAGGATGGCGTCGATTACCATTGGGGCGAACTGTTCAAGGCCGCGGCCTTGTCCACGCTGCTCAGCGTCGGCGCAGAATCTGGTTCGTCGAGCGGCGAAAGCGACATTGTGCGGGCCCTGCGTAACGGCGCATCGAACAGCATCAGCCAGACCGGCCAGCAGATCGTCCAGCGCCAGCTCAATATCGCACCAACGCTCACCATCCGGCCGGGCTTCCCCGTCCGCGTGATCGTCACGCGCGATCTTGTACTCGAACCCTACGGAGGCTGACATGGCGAAGCTGAAACTCGGCCCCATAACCGACGACAAGCCGGTCAAAGTCACGCTGGAACTGCCGGCCGGTCTGCACCGCGAACTTGTTGCCTATGCAGACATCCTCGCCAGCGACGCCGGGCAGGCTGTTGGCGATCCTGTTCGTCTGATCGTGCCAATGCTGCAGCGCTTCATCGCGACGGATCGGGAGTTTGTGAAGGCCCGGCGTGCAATGCTGCCGACTTCGCGGAACCGTTGATCCCGAAAGACTGATCCACTCGCGCCATTGAACGCGCGAGATCGAGCAGTCGCAGGAATGCCGGATTATCATTGCGCGACGCCCAGACGGCGCGAAATGGCAATATCTCGCCGACGATCGGGCGAAACACCACGCCGGGAAACTGCGTGCCCGTCGTGGCCTCGCTGGTCACGGTGAGTCCGCGTCCGAGCGCCACAAGCTGCATCAGATTATCTCGTCCTACCGCCTGCTGCTGGATCTCGGGATGGTGTCCGAGGTCGGCGAGACGCTGGACGAGATAGTCGTGGATTTCTTCGCCGGGCGCGCTCTCGCTGACTATGAAGGGCTCGCCAGCCAGATCGCCGAAGGTGACTTCCATGTCGTCGGCATGAGGGTGATGCAAAGGCAACACCGCGAAGATGCGTTCCGTCCAAAGGTGCTGGCTCTGGCAATCCGGCCAGCTCGTGAGCCCAGTCAAGAACGCAACGTCGAGTTGACGCTGCCGCACGGCGGCGACGTGTTCAGCGGGATTACCATCGGCAAAGCTCAACTTCACCGCTTTGTAGCGCTGCCCGAAGGCTTGGAAGAGGTCAGCCAGAAAGCCAGAGGCCAGCGACGAAAAGATGCCGATTCGAACTTCGCCATCTTCCCCGCGGCCGATCGCAGACACTTCCGCTCGCGCCATCCCGATTTGCGACAGTGCCTTTCGACCGCGTTGAACGAATTGCCTGCCTGCTTGGGTGAGTTGCACGCCACCTGCCGATCGCGTGAACAAGGGGGCGCCAAGCCGATCTTCCAGATCACGAATTCGGCGGCTGATAGCTGATTCCTGTATGCCCAGTGCGGCAGCTGCTCGGCGAAAGCTACCGTGATCGGCAGCGGCAATCACATAACGAATGTGCCGAATTTCAAAGGGCAACGCAGCAACTCCGCCTCTTCTCCGATTCGGGCCAATCGCCGTCTGCAGTTTGAGGAATTAGGTAACTCTACTTTCATTCGACTGACTTCTCGATGAACCCGAGGGTGTTCGCGTTCTCAATCAACGTTCTCACTTTTGCTCGATCTAGGCCTGATGGAACATCAGCGTCGATTTCCAAACGAAGTTTCACGGCGCTATTCGGAAGCGTTGTGAGCTGCTCGACGATCGCCTCGACAATCTGATGGATGTCCCGCGCTGGCCGCTCAAGCTCGCATTGTTTGCGACCTACTCAGTCGATCTGTCGGCGGTCGCGGCGGCGTTGCTCGCCCTGATTGCTCGCAACAACGACAAGGGCAGCGGCACGGCGGTCGATTTTGCCGAGGCGATCGACAAGCTGCGCGATCGCGTCAGGATCATAATCCAGCGCGGTCGGATAGCGCGGCCGATAGCGCTTCAGCGGACCGGACGGCGCTTTGCGATGGATGCAGCGTGTCACCGTCGATCCGCCGCTCGAAGAACAGCGTGATCTGGCCGCGCTGGCCAGCCACATGGGGCTTCGTGCATTTCATGACTGGATGCGCGCGATTCTCAGCGGCGACACACTGCCCGTCGGCGGTGGCGCATGGGATGAAGACGCCGGGGTGCAGAGCAACCGCCCCCAGAGCTTGGGATACGACCGCCTCACGCTCGAGGATATCCTCACGGCTTGGGCACGCGACCGCAAGGCGTTCGGTCGGGCCGATCGTCATTTTGCGCCCTATGTCGACGCCCTTCTCGCCCACGGTGAGAATCTGAGCGAAAGGGAAAAAGCTGACTTGAACGAACTTGTGCAGATCTGGGCCATCGCGCGGACGCGGCTTGCCTCATGAGCGCCAGATCGAAACCCTTCCAGTCCGCAACGGTCAGGGCTGCAACCGCTGCGCTGTCAGGAGGCAACCCGCTACGCCGGTTCCTGGTCGCGGACGAGGTCGGCCTCGGCAAAACCGTCGTTGCCCGTGACACGCTGGCAGCCCTGGCAAGCAAAGCGCGCAAGTTCACGGTCTATTATATTACGAGCGGGCTCAAGGTCGCGGACCAGAACAAGGTCGAGCTGCTCCGCTTCCTCGACAAGAACGAAGCCAAGGACGCACTCTCCACCATCGACCGCGTCGGCCTCATTCCGTTTGAGGAACGGCGCAAGGAAAAGATACGGCTCTACGCCTTTACGCCCACCACATCATTTTCCAGTTCGCAGCGCCTCTACGGCGGAAAGGCTGTCGAGCGTGCGTTCATCAAGCTGCTGTTGGATGAGCTGTACCCCGGCCTGACCGATGCCTTTCCTGAAGGCTATATCGAATATGGCGCGACCTCCGGCTGGCCATGGGCGTGGCCGACGCGGCCGCGGCGTTGGCC
>QFNN01000111.1 GCA_003240855.1 Sphingomonas sanxanigenens | reverse complement strand
GCCGGCGCATATTCGCCGAGCAGTTCGATCAGCCGCCCGTCCCGCAACGCATCGGCGACCTGATAATCGAGCACGCGCGTGATCCCCATGCCCTCGATCGCCGCCGCGATCGCTGCGTCGGCATTGTCGAGCGTCAGCCGGGGGCGCAGCCGCACCGCATGCCCCGCGCCTTCGCCGAAACGCCATTCATTGCCCGGCGCTTCATTCTCGAAGCCGATCGCCTCGTGCCCGGCCAGCGCCGCCGGCGACATCGGCGCGCCGCGCCGTGCGACATAAGCGGGGCTCGCCACCAGGATTCGCCGCACCGTCCCCAGGCGCACCGCGCGCAGGGCGCTGTCGGGCAAGGGCGCGAGCCGGATCGCTATATCCACGCCTTCCTCCGCCAGCCGAACGATGCGGTCGTTGAGCGTCAGACGGATGTCGAGCGCCGGATGACGCCGCAACAGCCCCGTGACGATCGGCAGCACATGCAGCCGACCGAACAGCACCGGAGCGGTGACGACCAGCGCGCCGCGCGGTTCGGCATTGCCGCCGCCAAGCTCGCGCGCGGCGTCCTCAAGTTCGTCGAGCGCGAGCCGCGCGCGCAGCAGATAGGCTGCGCCGGCCCCGGTCAGGCTCACCGCGCGCGTCGTCCGCCGCAGCAGCGCAGCGCCCAGCCGCGCCTCCAGCGCCGCCACGGCGCGCGTCGCCATGGCGGGCGTGATGCGCAGCCGTCGCGCCGCCCCCGCAAAGCTGCCTTCATCGGCGACGGCGACGAAGATGCGGATCGCGTTCAGACTGTCCATTATTTCAATATGCGCAATAATATCAGACGATCATAGATGATTATCGCACATCATCGCACCGACTATCTGTCTCCCGCCCCCACAAGGAGACCGGCCATGACAATCCGCACCACCCCCAGAAACGTCGCCGTCGACGGCCTCGACATCTTCTATCGCGAGGCCGGCGATCCCGCCCGCCCCACGATCCTGCTGCTCCACGGCTTCCCGACCAGCAGCCACATGTTCCGCGATCTCATTCCCGAACTTGCCGGCGACTATCATGTCGTCGCCCCCGACCTGCCGGGCTTCGGTTTCTCAGCAGCGCCCGATCGCGCCGGCTCCGCCTGCAGCTTCGATGCGCTGGCGGCGGCGGTCGCGCGTTTCGTCGACGTGATCGGCCTCGATCGCTTCGCCATCTATGTTTTCGATTATGGCGCCCCCGTCGGCTTCCGCCTGCTCCGCGCCATGCCCGATCGGATCAGCGCCGTGATCAGCCAGAACGGCAATGCCTATGTCGAAGGGCTTAGCGACGCCTGGAACCCGATCCGCGCTTATTGGCAGGATCCAAGTGAAGCCAACCGCAACGCGCTGCGCGAGATGCTGACGCCCGAAACGACCCGCTTCCAATATGAACATGGCGTGCCCGCCGGCCTCATCGTCTCGCCCGAAAGCTATTGGCTCGACAGCGCGTTGCTCGCCCGCCCCGGCAATGCCGACATCCAGCTTGATCTGTTCCTCGACTATCGCGGCAATGTCGAAGCCTATCCGTCCTTCCAGCAGGCGCTGCGCGATCGTCGCCCGCCGCTGCTCGCGGTCTGGGGCCGGGGCGATCCTTTCTTCGTGCCGGCCGGCGCGCAGGCTTTCGCCCGCGACGTGCCCGACGCCGAGATTCACCTGTTCGACACCGGCCATTTCGCGCTTGAGACGCACGCGTTGGAAATCGGCGCGACGATCCGCGAGTTTCTGGCCCGCAAGCTCGGCTGAGGCGACCAGTCGACATATCGAAAGGCCGGCGTCCCGCTCGGGGCGCCGGCCGTTTCGCGTCAGCCCAGTCCCGCCAGCCTGAGCACGCCGTCCATGCCCCGGCTGACGATTGCGGGTGCAGGCCCCACCGTCTCCGCCGTCACGCCCAGCCGGTTGATCCACGCCGTGCGATAGCCGAACCACCCCGCCCCCGCCGCATCCCAGCCACCGAAAGCCGCAAAGCCGATCGACGCGCGCGGCAGGCCGAAGGCGTCGACCGCCATGGCGTAGACTTCGGGCGCGGGCTTGAAGCGCCGGACGCGATCGGTGCTCAGCGGCGGCTCGAAATAGGCTGCGATGCCGTTGCGCCGCATATTCGCCTCCAGCGTCGCCGCGCCGAGGTTGGAGAGAAAGGCCAGCCGCACGCCCGCATGGCGCAGCCGCTCAAGCCCCGGCTTCACATCGGGCCAGATTTCGAGCCGCGCATAAGCGCCGACCAGCGCGGCGCGGTCCTCGTTCGACAACGGCAATGCCATCGCATCGGCGGTAAAGCGCAACGCGTCGTCCGCCAACAGGTCGAAGCTGCGATATTGCCCGGCGGCGGTCTCCAGCCAGCTATAGCCGAACAGCTTGGCGGACCATTGCGCGGCGAGCATCGCCCCGCGCTCGCCCAGCCTTGCAGTCGCGGCGACCGCGACGCTGCGCGGATCGAAGATCGGGAAGCCATCGAAGGCGATGGCGCGGACCGGCTCTTCGGGCGCAGCCGGCGCAGGCGCGGCGCTGGCTGCCGCGCCGGCCAGCGCCCCGACGATCAGCGCGCGCCGGCTGGTCGGCGGAAAATCGTACATCGATCAGTCCTTTCGGGAATGGAAACCACCCCCTCTTTCGGACCGAGGCCGCTGTTGGTGACAGTCGGCCGCTCTCACTGCGCGAAGCTGCGCGCCTCCAGCCCTTCGATCGCGCCGGCATGGCTGACGCACAGCACGCCCTGCCCGGTGCGGTCGAGCCGCGCGACCAGCCGCCCGGCGACGAAGCCGCGCAGCGCGGCGTCCAGCCCTTCCAGCGGCTCGTCGAGCAGCAGCATCGGCGCGTCCGAGCAATAGGCGCGCGCCAGCGCCAGCCGCCGCCGCTCGCCGCCCGACAGACGCTCGCCATCGACGCCGATCCAGCCGTCCAGTCCGCCGGGCAGCGCGCGCACCACGCCGTCCAGCCCGGCGTCGGTCAGCGCGTCCCACAGCAGCGCGTCATTCGCCTCGGGGGCGGCGAGAAACAGATTATCGCGCACCGTGCCCGTCACCAGTTGCGCATCCTGCGGCATCCAGCCGAACTGGCTGCGCAGCGTCTCGGGAGAGAGGAAGGCGATATCGATCCCGCCCAGCCGCGCCCGGCCCGGCGTCGCGGGGCGAAGCCCGACGAGCATTTCGATCAGGCTGGTCTTGCCGATCCCCGATGCGCCGCTGATCGCGATGCGCGTGGCCAGCGGCGCGCCCGCCAGCCCGATCGGCGGCAGGTCGATCAGCGGCTTCGGCCCCAGCGTCAGCGGAAAGCCGGGTTTCTCCTCATCCTCGATCAGCGCGGCGATCCGCGCCCGCGCCGCCGCCTCGGCCGGGGCCTCGATCATCGCGCGCACCTGCGGGGCCAGCGCATCGATCGTCATCGCGCCCGCCAGCGCCGCAAGCGCGGCCAGCGCAGCGCCCGCCGGCGACGCGATCAGCAGCGCGCCCGCCGCCGCCAGCGCCAGCGCCGCCGCTCCGGCAAACTCGATCCACGCCGCCGCATCCGCCGCGCGCAGCCGGATCGCCGCCAGCGCCTGCCCCTCGTCCATCAATTCGTCGGCCGCCGTCGCCTCGATGGCGTAACAGCGCAGTTCGGGCGCGGCCTCGGCATAAGTCGCAATGCTTTCCTTGATCCGCCCGGTCGCCGCCAGCGCTTCCGCACCCGGCGCGCCCAGCCGCGCGGCAAGGCTGCGAACGGAAAGCAGATAGGCGACCGCGACCAGCCCCAGCCACAGCGCCGCCCACAGGCTCGCCGCCGCCGCCATCGCGCAACCTGCCGCGACGCCCGCCGCCGCTCCCCACGGCGCCGATGCGCGCACCAGTCCGGCCTCGATCGCATTTACATCCTGCACGATGCGCGCGACCGCCTCGCCGCGCCCGATCGCCAGCGCACGGCGCGCGGGCAGCGCCGCGATCGCGCCGAACAGCGCCGGACGCAGCTTCGCCGTCGTCCGCAGCGCGCCGGCATGGCCGATCAACCGCTCGCCATAACGTGCGCCGGTCCGCACGATCGCGAGCAGCCTGATCCCGGCGCTCGGCAGCATATAATTGAAGGCCTGCGCGACCGCGACGCCCGCCGCCCCGGCGATAGCGGCGGCGGTGAGGAACCAGCCCGACAACCCCAGCAGCAGCACCGATGCGACGGCGACGAGAGCAGCCAGCAGCCGGGCGCGCGCGAACCGCCCCCGCTCGCCCCCGCCAGCGCGGTTCATCAGCTCTGCAAGCACCTCGCCGCTCATAACCCTGTGTTTCCCCCGACAACCTGGCCGGCAATCTTGGCCAGCCGCGCGCTGTGCGTCGCGATCAGCACCGTCCGCCCGCGCGCCGCCCGCCGGATCGTCTCGATCATCGCGGCTTCGGATTCGGAATCGAGATGCGCGGTCGGTTCGTCGAGCAGCAGCAGCGGCGCATCGCTGAGCAGCGCGCGCGCCAGCCCGATCCGCCGCCGCTCCCCGCCCGAAAGCCCGCCGCCGCGCGGATCGAGAATCGTGTCGATCCCATAGTTGCGCCGGGCGAGCATCGGCCCCAGCCCCGCCGCGCTCGCCGCCGCGACGATCGCCTCGCGATCGGCGCCAGGCCGCGCCAGCGCGATATTGTCGGCGATGCTGCGCGGCAGGATCAGCGGCGACTGCCCGGCCCAGGCACACGTGCCCGCCAGCGTCTCGCCAGGCTCCAGCGCGACGCCGTCCACGACGATCTCCCCGGCCGTCACCGGCGCCAGCCCCAGCAGCGCGCGGAGCAGGCTGGACTTTCCGCTTCCCGATGGGCCGAACAACGCGACGATCCCGCCCGCCGGCACATCAAAGCTCACGCCCGAAACCGCATCGCGCTCCGCCCCCGGATAGCGGATGCCGACACCCGTGAAACATATGGCCGGCGGCGCGCCCAGCGCGCGCGTCCGGGCTTCCGCCGTATCGACGACCAGCGGCGTTAGCCGTTCAGTCGCCGTCTCCGCCGCCTGCCGCTCATGATAGGCCGCAGCCAGCCGCCGCATGGGCGCATAATATTCGGGCGCCAGCGCGAGCACGAAGAAACCGCGCGCAAGGTCCAGTTTCTCGGGAACCGGAAAGGGCAGCAGCCCGAGCAGGTTGAACCCGGCATAGACCGCGACCAGCGCCACCGAAAGCGCGGCGAAAAACTCGAGCGACGCGGATGAAAGGAAGGCCACGCGCAACACCCTCAGCGTCCGCTGCGCCACATCGCCCGCCGCCGTCGCCAGCCGCGCCTCCTCACGCGCGCCGCCGCCAAAGGCGAGGATCACCGGCAACGCTCTGATCTGGTCGGCGAACATGCCCGAAAGGCGCGACAGCGCATCGAACTGCCGCCGCGATTCGTCCGCCGCCGCCCCGCCCGCCAGCGCCAGCGCGAAGATGAAGGGCACAAGCGTTCCCAACAGGATCAGCGCCGCGACCGGGCTCGCCACCGCCGTCGCCGCAAGCACGACCAGCGGCGCGATCGCCGCCGCCCAGCGCGCGGGCAGGAAACGCGCGACATAGGCGTCGATCGTCTCCACTTCGTCGACCGCGGCGTTGACGAGCGCGCCGGGCGTCGCCGTTCCTCCCGTCGACCGGCGCAATATCGCGTCCAGCACCCGGCGCTGAAGCCCCAGCTTCGCCGCCCGGCCGGCCCGCGCGCCCGCGCGCGCCGCCGCCATGGAGAATAACGCGCGCGCCGCCCCTGCAATCAGCATCAGCGCGGCCCAGGGCAGAATCGCACGCAGCCCGCCGGGGACGGCGACCACCGCCCCCGCGACGCCGCCGGCGAATCCGATCGCCGCCAGCGTGTCGGCGATCAGCAACGCCGTCGCCCCGCGCGCGTCGCCGCCTATCGGAACAGTGCGGCGCGCCCGCATTTTCCGCCCGCTCCGGGAGAGTGCCAGCGTGGTCATTCCCTATGCCTATGTGGCTGCCCTTGCAGGCAGAATAAGGGGAATCCCTAATATGGCTATCCCTGCCGATCGGGTTGATGCAATGTCGTTGCTGCTCATCGTAGCAAGGGGGCCGGGCAACCGGCACAACGGAGACCGTCATTATGGACGCCGGGGTAATCGACCTGTCGCGGCTGCAATTTGCATTGACCGCGCTATACCATTTTCTGTTCGTTCCGCTGACTCTGGGGCTCAGCTTCATGCTGGTCATCATGGAGTCGATCTACGTGATGACCGATCGGCCGATCTGGCGGACCATCACGCGCTTCTGGGCGAAGATCTTCGGGATCAACTTCGTCCTTGGCGTCGCCACGGGCCTGACCATGGAGTTCGAGTTCGGAACCAACTGGTCCTACTATTCCCATTATGTCGGCGACATTTTCGGCGCGCCGCTCGCGATCGAGGGCCTCATGGCCTTCTTCCTCGAAGCGACGATGGTCGGCATCATGTTCTTCGGCTGGGGCCGCCTGTCGAAGCTCGGCCACCTCACCGTCACCTTCCTCGTCGCGCTCGGCACCAACCTGTCGGCGCTGTGGATCCTGATCGCCAACGGCTGGATGCAGAACCCGGTCGGCGCGACCTTCAATCCCGATACGATGCGGATGGAAGTGTCGAGCTTCGCCGAAGTGCTGTTCAACCCCGTCGCGCAGGCCAAGTTCGTCCACACCGTCAGCGCGGGCTATGTCATCGCGTCGGTGCTCGTCCTCGGCGTCTCGGCCTATTATCAGCTCAAGGGCCGCTGGCCGGCCTTCGCCAAGCGTTCGATGGCGGTTGCGGCGGCGTTCGGCCTCGCCTCATCGCTGTCGGTCGTCGTGCTGGGCGACGAGAGCGGCTACACTCTCACCGACAACCAGAAGATGAAGCTCGCGGCGATCGAGGCCGCCTGGCATACCGAGCCTGCGCCTGCCGGCATCACCCTCTTCGGTCTCCCGTCGATGAAGGACAAGACCACCCATTATGCGGTCGACGTGCCGTGGGTGCTCGGCCTGATCGCCACGCGGAGCGTCGACAAGGAAGTGACGGGGATGTCCGAACTGGTCCTGCGCGCGCAGGAACGGATCGAATCGGGCCTTATCGCCTACAATGCCGTCGAACATCTCAAGACCAATCCCAACGACGCCGCCCAGCGCGCCCTGTTCGAGCTTCACAAGCGCGACCTTGGCTTCGCGTTGCTGCTCAAGCGCTACATGGCCGATCCGCGCCAGGCCACGCCTGACCAGATCGTGGCCGCCGCCTGGGATACCGTCCCCGAAGTTCCGGTGATGTTCTGGGCCTTCCGCATCATGGCCTTCATCGGCTTCGCGATGATCGCGCTGTTCGCTACCGCCTTCTTCTATGCGAGCCTCAGGACGCTGCCGCAGCAGCGCTGGCTGCTCCGCATCGCGGTCGCGGCGATTCCCCTACCCTGGCTGGCGGCGGAACTCGGCTGGGTCGTCGCCGAAATGGGGCGTCAGCCCTGGGCGGTGGACGGCGTGCTGCCGACCTTCCTGGCGGCATCTTCGCTCAGCACGACTGCGCTGATCACCACGATCGTCGGCTTCACCCTGCTCTACGGGACGCTGGCGGTGATCGAGGTTCGCCTGATCCTCGCCGCGATCCGCCACGGACCGGTCGAGCATCATGACGACCCCGATGATCTGCTCGCCGTCCAGACCCACGCGGCTGCCGCCTGAAAGGAGTGCTAGCCATGGAATATCTCGACTATGAAGTGTTGCGGGTCATCTGGTGGGTGCTTCTCGGCGTCCTCCTGATCGGCTTCACCCTCACCGACGGCTTCGATCTCGGAGTCGCCTCCCTGCTGCCCTTCGTCGCCAGGACGGACGTCGAGCGGCGCATGGTCATCAACTCGGTCGGCCCGACGTGGGAAGGCAACCAGGTCTGGTTCATCCTCGGCGGCGGCGCGATCTTCGCGGCCTGGCCCTATGTCTACGCCGTCAGCTTTTCGGGCTTCTACCTTGCGATGTTCCTGGTTCTGGCCGCGCTCATCCTGCGCCCGGTCGGCTTCAAATATCGCTCGAAGAAGCCCGATCCGGCATGGCGCGCGCGGTGGGACTGGGCGCTGTTCGTCGGCGGCTTCGTGCCGGCGCTGGTGTTCGGCGTCGCGGTCGGCAACGTGCTGAAGGGCGTGCCCTTCCGCATCGACAGCGATATGCGCGCCTTCTACGATGGCACGCTTCTCGGGCTGTTCACCCCGCTCCCGCTGGTCTGCGGCCTGCTGTCGGTGGCGATGGTCGTCCTCCACGGCGCATCCTGGCTGACGATCAAGCTGGAAGACGGCGCGGTGCGTGAGCGCGCCCGGCGCTTCGGGCTGATCGCGGGCGTCGCGGTCATCGTGCTCTTCTCGCTCGGCGGCATGCTGGCGCAGGGTTATGGCTACCAGCTTTCCGGCCCGGTCGATCCGCTCGGCCCGTCCAATCCGCTGCGCAGCCTCACCATGCCGGTCGCCGGCGCGTGGAGCGCCAATCTCGCGGCGCATCCGCTGATGATCATCGCCCCCGCGCTCGGTTTCCTCGGGGCCGGCCTCGCACTGCTTGGCATCGCGCGGCGTTCGGAAGCGCTGGCCTTTGCCGGCTCCTCCTCTGCGGCGGCGGGGATCATCTCGACGGTCGGCCTGTCGATGTTCCCCTACATCTTGCCTTCCAGCATCGATGCGCATTCCAGCCTCACCGTCTGGAACGCCTCGTCGAGCCACGGAACCCTGTTCCTGATGCTCATCGTGACGCTGGTGCTGCTGCCGATCGTGCTGCTCTACACCGCCTGGGCTTACAAGGTGATGTGGGGCCGCGTGACCACCGCCGAAGTCAAGACCAACCCCGACTTCTACTGAGGAGCATCAAGCCATGTGGTATTTCAGTTGGGTGCTCGGCGTCGGCCTCGCGGTCGGCTTCGGAATCCTCAACGGGCTGTGGCACGAGTTCCACCTGCCCGAGGAAATGGACGAGGCCCCGAAGGGCTGATCTCCGCTTGATTACGGCGTCGGCCCGCTCCCCCAAACCCGGCCTCCCATCCAGACTCGCTGGGCGAGAGGCCGGGTAAGGAGCGGGCCGGCGTCACCCAATGCGCGGACGCGCAATCTCAGACAGGCCTGGTTTTCCAACCCGGTCGCGCCGGATTTTACCGCCGCAGCCCGCCCCGGATACGCAGCCATGCACATCTACCTGCCCGATCTCGCCCGGCGTCCCGCGCCGCGCTACACCAGCTACCCGACCGCGCTTGAGTTCAGCGACACCGTCGGCGGCGAGGCTCAGGCGGAGGCGCTCGCGGCGGTGCCCGATGGCGCGCCCGTCTCGCTTTATCTCCACATCCCTTATTGCCGCGACATCTGCTGGTATTGCGGGTGCAACACCGGCGCGATCGGCCGCCCAGAGCGGCTGCACCTCTATGTCGACGCACTTGAAGCCGAGATGGCGACCGTCGCTCCCCTCCTCCGCGGCAGGGTCGAGCGCGTCCATTTCGGCGGGGGCAGCCCCAATGCCCTGCCTCCGGCGCTGTTCGCGCGCGTCTGCGCGTCGATCGCCCGTCATTTCAAAATGGCCGACCGCGAGTCCGTCGAATGGGCGGCGGAGCTGGATCCGCGCCTCCTCGACGCCAATTATGCGGAGACGCTGGCCGCATCGGGCATCGATCGCGTCAGCCTCGGCGTGCAATGCTTCAGCCCCGAGATTCAGGAACAGATCGGCCGTATCCAGCCGTTCGACATGGTCGCGCGGCGCGTGGGCGAACTGCGCGGCGCGGGCATCAGGCACATCAACCTCGATCTCATGTACGGCCTGCCCGGTCAGGGACTGGACGACATCGACGACACGGCGACGCGCGCCTTGTCGCTGCACCCCGATCGCATCGCGATGTTCGGCTATGCCCATCTGCCCAGTCTGCTGCCGCGCCAGCGCATGATCGCCTCGCTCATCCTCCCCGATGCCGAGCAACGCTTCGTCCAGAGCGCGCTTGCCCATGATCTGCTGGTCGAGGCAGGCTATCAGGCGATCGGCTTCGATCATTTCGCCTTGCCCGACGACAGCCTTGCGCTCGCCGCGCGCGAAGGCCGGCTGCGTCGCAATTTTCAGGGCTTCACCGACGATCAGGCCGACATCCTCGTCGGCCTCGGCGCGTCGGCGATCAGCCAGTTTCCCGGACTCATCGTGCAGAATGAGAAGC
>QFNN01000110.1 GCA_003240855.1 Sphingomonas sanxanigenens | reverse complement strand
AGCGAAACGCGGACGAACAGCGCCATCGCCGCCACCTTGGGCGCAGTGGCGAAGAAGCCGGTCACCGGCGTCGGCGAACCTTCGTAAACGTCAGGCGCCCACATGTGGAACGGCACGGCCGAAATCTTGAAGGCCAGCCCCGCGAGCACAAAGACGAGGCCGAAGATCACGCCCCCGCTGATCCCGCCGGCCGCCGACTGTGCGGCGATCGACGCGGCAATGCCGTCGAACGACGTCGTCGCGGTGAAGCCATAGAGCAGCGAAATGCCGTAAAGCAGGATGCCGCTCGCCAGCGAACCGAGCACGAAATATTTCAGTCCCGCTTCCGCCGACCGCGCATCGCGCCGCATGAAGCTGGCAAGCACGTAGGACGCAAGGCTGAGCAGTTCGAGCCCGACATAGAGCGTCAGCGTGTCGATCGCCGACACCATCATCCCCATGCCCACGCCCGAAAGCAGGATCAGGATCGGATATTCGGCGCGCAACTGGCCGTTGCGCCCGCCCGCCACGTCACGCGCGAAGAAATCGGGCGACATGATGATCGAAACCGCAGCGGCGATATAGATGAGCAGCTTGGCGAAAGCAGCAAAAGCGTCTGCGCGGTACAGGCCGCCAAAGGCGTCGCCGCCATTGCCGGCCGGGCCAAGCAGCGCAGCAGCGGCGCCGGCGAACAACAGGACAGCCAGCCAGTTGATCGCACGCGTGGCGCGATCCCCGGCATAGGCGGCGATCATCAGCAGCGCCAGCGAACCGATCGACAGGATCAGCTCAGGCAAGGTGAGGCAAAGCGAGGTGACGTAGTTCATTAGTGCGCCCCCTCATGCGCCTGTGCGTTTGGCTGGACAATTGGCTGGGTAGCGGATTTGGCGAGCTGCGCGTCGCCTTCCGGCCGGGCGCGCTCGATACGGGCGACAAGCGTCCCGATATCGCCGCGCATCGGCTTCAGGAAGCTTTCGGGATAGACGCCCATCCACAGCACCACTGCGGCGAGCGGCACCAGCATGGCGATCTCGCGCGCCGACAGATCGGGCATCGCCTTCACGTCGTCATGAACCAGCGCGCCGAAAACGACGCGGCGGTAGAGATAGAGCATATAGGCTGCGCCCAGAATAATGCCGGTGGTGCAGACGATCGCCGCCACGCTGCTCACCTGATAGGTGCCCATCAGCGACAGAAGTTCGCCCACGAAGCCGCTGGTTCCCGGCAGGCCGATCGAGGCCATGGTGAAAAGCATGAAGAACAGCGCATAGCGCGGCATATTCTCCGCCAGCCCCCCATAGCGTGCGATCTCGCGGGTATGCAGACGATCGTAAATGATGCCGACGCACAGGAAGAGCGCGCCAGAGACCACGCCGTGGCTCAGCATCACGATCATCGCGCCTTCCAGGCCCTGACGGTTGAAGGCGAACAGGCCGATCGTCACGATGGCCATGTGCGCGACCGACGAATAGGCGATCAGCTTCTTCATGTCGGACTGCACCAGCGCGACGAGCGAGGTATAGACCACCGCGACCATCGACAGGCCGAGCACGAGCCAGACGAGCAGGTGCGACGCTTCGGGGAACATCGGCACCAGGAAGCGGATGAAGCCATAGGTGCCAAGCTTCAGCAGCACGCCCGCCAGAATGACCGAACCCGCCGTCGGCGCCTCGACGTGCGCATCGGGAAGCCAGGTGTGGACCGGCCACATCGGCGTCTTGACCGCGAAGGACGCGAAGAAGGCCAGCCATAGCCAGGTCTGCGCCCCGACCGGGAAGTCATAGTTGAGCAGCGCCGGGATCGAGGTCGTCCCCGCCTCTCGCGCCATCCACAGCATCGCGATCAGCATCAGCACCGACCCGAGCAGCGTATAGAGGAAGAACTTGTAGCTCGCGTAGATGCGCCGCGCGCCGCCCCAGATGCCGATGATCAGATACATCGGGATCAGACCGGCTTCAAAGAAGATATAGAAGAGGAACAGATCCTGGGCCGCGAAGGTGCCGATCATCAGCACTTCGACGATCAGGAACAGCGCCATATATTCGGGCACGCGCTTCTGCACCGACTCCCACGACGCGCCGATGCAGATCGGCATCAGGAACACCGAGAGCATGATGAGCATCAGTGCGATGCCGTCGATGCCCAGCGCCCAGGCGAAGCGCCCGAACAGGTCATGATGCTCGATGAACTGCCACTGCGGCGCGCCCGGCGTTATGTCGAAGTTCGACCAGAGCAGGATGCCCAGCGCCAGATCGACCAGCGTCGTCGCCAGCGCGATCCAGCGCGCATTCTGCGCCGAGGAGAAGAGACATGCCAGGGCGCCGAGCATCGGCACCAGCAGCATGACGGTCAGGATTGGAAAGCCGCTCATGCCCATTATCCAACGATCGCCCAGGTTGCCACGCCGGCAAGGCCGAGCAGCATGACCAGCGCATAGGTGTAGATGTATCCGCTCTGCAGGCGCACGCTCAGCCGGCTGGCGAAGGCGACGGCCGCCGAAGCGCCGTCAGGCCCGAACCGGTCGATCGTGCCCTGATCGCCACGCTGCCAGAGGAAGCGGCCGATGGCGAAAGCGGGTTTGACGAAGATCGCGTTGTACAGCTCGTCGAAATACCATTTGTTGAGCAGGAAAAGGTACAGCGCGTGGAACTGCGCGGCGAACTTGGCCGGAAAGTCCGGTGCGCGGATATAGGCGCCCCAGGCGATCACGAAGCCGATCAGCATCGCCGCCGTGGCGGAAAGCTTCGCCCATTCGGGAATGCCGTGCATCGCGTGCATCAGATGCTCGTTGAACGCGAGGCTGCCCTTCCAGAACTCGCCGCCATGCTCGGGATCGATGAAGTGCCCGGCAAAGACGAAGCCGGCGAAGATCGCGCCGATGCTCAGCAGGATCAGCGGGATCATCATGTTGAACGGGCTTTCATGCGGATGATAGCCCGCCGTCCCGTCGTCATGATGGCCATGACCGTGCGCATGATCATGCCCGTGATGCGCATGATCGCCATGCCCGTGCGCGTCGTGCGCCGCATGCTGGATATGCTCGCTGCCCGACCAGCGCGGCTTGCCGAAGAAGGTCAGGAAAACGAGACGCCACGAATAGAAGCTGGTGAGCAGCGCCGCGAACACGCCGACCGCGAAGGCCACCCCGCCCGCCTGCGTGCCGCTGGCGAACGCCGCCTCGATGATCGCGTCTTTTGAATAGAAGCCCGCAAAGCCGAACACCCCGGCAATGCCGACGCCGGTGATGGCGAGCGTGCCCGCCGTCATCGCAGCGAACGTCCAGGGGATCTTCCGCCACAGGCCGCCATAATAGCGCATGTCCTGCTCATGGTGCATGGCGTGGATCACCGAGCCGGCGCCGAGGAACAGCAACGCCTTGAAAAAGGCGTGGGTGAAAAGGTGGAACATCGCCGCGCCATAAGCGCCGACGCCCGCCGCGAAGAACATGTAGCCAAGCTGCGAACAGGTCGAATAGGCGATGACGCGCTTGATGTCGGTCTGCACCGTGCCCACCGTCGCGGCGAACAGCGCCGTCGCCGCGCCGACATAGGTAACGACGGTCAGCGCCGTATGGCTGACCTCGAACATCGGCGACAGGCGGCAGACCATGAACACGCCGGCGGTGACCATCGTCGCCGCATGGATCAGCGCCGACACCGGCGTCGGGCCTTCCATCGCGTCGGGCAGCCAGGTGTGGAGGCCAAGCTGCGCGGATTTGCCGCACGCGCCGACGAACAGCAGCAGGCAGATCACCGTCATCACCTCGAACCGGCCGCCGAGGAAGCCGATCGTTGTGCCCGCCATGCCCGGCGCCGCCGCGAGGATCGCGGGGATCGAGATGGTGCCAAAGACCAGGAAAGTCGCGAAAATGCCCATCATGAAGCCGAGATCGCCGACGCGGTTGACCACGAAGGCCTTGATCGCGGCGGCGTTGGCCGACGGCTTGGTGTACCAGAAGCCGATCAGCAGGTAGGATGCGAGGCCCACCCCTTCCCAGCCGAAGAACATCTGCACCAGATTGTCGGCGGTCACGAGCGTCAGCATCGCGAAGGTGAACAGCGACAGATAGGCGAAGAAGCGGGGCTGCGACGGATCCTCCGCCATATAGCCCCAGCTATAAAGGTGAACGAGCGCCGAGACGCTGGTGATCACCACCAGCATCACCGCCGTCAGCGTATCGACGCGCAGCGCCCAGGCGACGTTGAGGTCGCCCGAGTGGATGAAGTCGAGCACCGGGGTGACGCCCGCGACCGCCGAGCCATTGAGAAAGCCGATAAAGATCGGCCAGCTAAGTGCGCACGAGACGAACAGCGCGCCCGTCGTGATCGACTTGGCGATGGTGTTGCCGAGCATCCGGTTGCCCAGGCCCGCGACGATCGCGGCGAGCAGCGGCAGAAAGACGATGAGCTGGATCACGGCGCGTTCAGCCCTTCATCCGGTTGGCGTCGTCAACCGCGATCGTACCGCGGCCTCGGAAGTAGATGATCAGAATGGCCAGGCCGATGGCGGCCTCGCCTGCGGCGACGGTCAGCACGAACATCGCGAAAATCTGCCCCACCAGATCGCCCAGATAGGCGCTGAAGGCGACAAGGTTGATGTTCACCGAAAGCAGGATCAGCTCGATCGCCATCAGGATGATGATGATGTTCTTACGGTTGAGCACGATCCCGAACACGCCGAGCACGAACAGGATCGCGCTGACGATGAGATAGTGAGAAAGCCCGATCACAGCTCGACCCCCTGGCCGACCGGCTGGTCGACATTACGGACAGCTTCTTCAGGCCGGCGCGCGACCTGACGCGAAATATTCTGCGGACGTACACCGCCGCGCTTGCGGTGGGTGAGGACGATGGCGCCGATCATCGCGACCAGCAGCACCAGCCCGGCGCCCTCGAAAATGTAGAGATAACGCGAATAGAGCAGCGTCCCGATCGCCTCGATGTTCGAGACCTGGGCGGGATCGGGCGTCGGCGCGATGCGCGCGGCGCTAAGGTCGATCCCCCCGCCCTTGTGCGCGAGGACGCCGAAGATGATCTCCATCGCCAGAGCGAGCGCGAGCAGCACCCCGAAAGGCAGATATGTGACAAATCCTGCGCGCAGCTCGGCAAAGTCGATGTCGAGCATCATGACGACGAACAGGAAGAGCACCGCGACCGCGCCGACATACACGATGACGAGCAGCATCGCGATGAACTCGGCGCCGACGAGCAGCATCAGCCCCGCCGCGTTGAAGAAGGCGAAGATGAGCCAGAGCACGCTGTGCACCGGATTGCGCGCTGTAATCGTGAACAGCCCACCGGCTATCACGAGCGTCGCGAAGAGATAGAAAGCGAAGGTCTGCATCACGGTGTCAGCATGCCCCTGTGGCTTGGTGGCGCGGCTTAACGATAGGGCGCATCGGCGGCAAGGTTCGCGGCGATCGCGCGCTCCCACTTGTCTCCGTTGGCCAGCAATTTGGACTTGTCGTAGATCAGTTCCTCGCGCGTTTCGGTCGCATATTCAAAGTTCGGACCCTCGACGATCGCATCCACCGGGCAGGCCTCCTGGCACAGCCCGCAATAGATGCACTTGGTCATATCGATGTCGTAGCGCGTGGTGCGGCGGCTGCCGTCATCGCGCGGTTCCGCTTCGATCGTGATCGCCTGCGCGGGGCACACCGCCTCGCACAGCTTGCACGCGATGCAGCGCTCCTCGCCATTCGGGTAGCGACGCAGCGCATGCTCGCCACGGAAACGCGGCGAAAGCGGCGCCTTCTCGAAAGGATAATTGATCGTCGCCTTGGGCTTGAAGAAATACTTCAAGGTCAACCAGTGCGCCTTGACGAACTCCCAGAGGGTGAACGCCTTCACATATTGGCCGAGGCTCATTGAACGCCTCCGTAACGGGTCAGCATGAGGAATCCGGAGACGAGGAACACCCAGAGCAGCGAGAGCGGCAGGAAAATCTTCCAGCCCAGCCGCATCAACTGGTCATAGCGATAGCGCGGGACCGTTGCCTTCACCCAGGAGAAGATGAAGAAGAAAATCAGGATCTTGATGAAGATCCAGATGATGCCCGGCACCAGATAGAGCGGCGCCCAGTCGATCGGCGGCAGCCACCCGCCCCAGAAGAGCGTCGCGTTGAGCGCGCACATCAGGATGACGTTGGCATATTCGCCGAGCCAGAAGAGCGCGAAGGCCATCGACGAATATTCGGTCTGATAGCCTGCGACGAGTTCCGACTCCGCCTCGGTCAGGTCGAAGGGCGCGCGCGCGGTCTCAGCCAGCGCCGAGATGAAAAACACCACCGCCATCGGGAAAAGCAGCGGGTTGAAGCCATGGCCGTTGAGGAAGCCATAATAGGCCTTCTGAGACAGCACGATGGTCGAGAGGTTGAAGCTTCCCGCCCACAGCACGACCGAAATCAGCACGAAACCGATCGAGACTTCGTAACTCACCATCTGCGCCGATGCGCGCAGCGCCGAGTAGAAAGGATATTTGGAGTTGGACGCCCAGCCCGAGACGATCACGCCATAAACGCCCAGCGACGAGATGGCGAGAATGTAGAGCAACCCGACATTGATGTCGGCGAGCACCCAGCCGTCGGCGAAAGGCACCACGGCCCACGCCATCAGCGCCACGGTGAAAGTGATGATCGGCGCGATCAGGAACAGCCCGCGATTGGCGGCGGACGGGATGATCGTTTCCTGCAGGAACACTTTCAGGCCGTCGGCGAAACTCTGCAGCAGGCCGAAGGGGCCGACGACGTTGGGGCCGCGACGCAGCGCCATCGCCGCCCAGATCTTGCGATCGGCATAGATGATCATCGCGACGGCCAGCATCAGCGGCAGCGCGATCAGCAGGATGAAGATCAGCGTCGCGACGAACCAGCCGAGGCCGTAGCCGAGGAAGGATTGGAAAAAGGCGGTCATTCCGCGGCCTCCGCAAAGCTTTCGCCGTGGACGAGTTCGGCCGAGCAACGCTGCATCGTCGGCGAGGCGCGACAGATGGCGTTGGTCAGGTAGAAATCCTTGATCGGATAGGCGATCTCGCCCTCCGCCTTGGCGTCGAGCTTGGGCGCAGACCAGGCGTAGCCGGCCAGACCCTCGACGCCCAGCGCGGGCGTTTCGGCAGTCATTGCGCCACGCAGCGCGCCGAGCGTGTCGAAGGGCAGCGGCTTGCCGATCACGGCCGAGAGGGCGCGGAAGATCGTCCAGTCCTCCCGCGCGTCGCCCGGCGGGAATACCGCGCGCTCGCCGATCTGGACGCGGCCCTCGGTATTCACCCAGGTGCCCGACTTCTCGGCATAGGTCGCGCCCGGCAGGATCACGTCGGCATGATGCGCGCCCTTGTCGCCGTGGTGGCCGACATAGACTTTGAAGCTCTTGTCGAACTTGGCGAAATCGACTTCGTCGGCGCCCAGGAAGAAGGTCAGCTTGGGCGCGGCCGCGACGATGTCGGCCATGCCGCCCTTCTGCGCATAGCCCAGCATCAGCCCGCCCATGCGCGATGCAGCCATATGAAGCACGTTGAAGCCGTTCCAGTCCTCACGGACGAGCTTGAGCGTATCGGCGAGCTTGAGCGCGGCGCCCAGCGCCTTGAGCCCCGCCCCACCGACGATCATCGCCGGCCGCTCGGCATTGGCGAAAGCTTCGGCTGCGGCCTTGGGCAGCTTACCCAACAGGCCCAGATCATTGCCCAGCCACTCGACCTTGTAAGTCAGGTCGGTCTCGGGCCCGATCGCGAACAGCTTGGCCCCGCCCTTGCGGATCGCCTTGCGGATTCGCGTGTTGATAAGCGGCGCTTCCCAGCGCGGGTTGGTGCCGACGAGCAGGATCACGTCCGCCCGCTCGATCCCCGCGATGGTGCTGTTGAAATTGACGGCGGCAAGGCTCGACACGTCATAGTCCATGCCCGTCTGCCGCCCTTCGAGCAGCGACGACCCCATGGCGGCGAGAAGCGCCTTGGCGGCATACATGGTCTCGCAGTCGACGAGATCGCCCGCGATCGCGGCGACGCTGTCGCCGGCCTTGGCCGCAACGTTCCCCACGGCCGCGAAAGCCTCTTCCCACGTCGCTTCGACGAGCTTGCCGTCGCGCCGTACGAACGGACGATCGAGGCGACGGCGGACGAGGCCGTCCACCGCGTGGCGAGTCTTGTCGCTCGCCCACTCCTCGTTGACGTCCTCGTTGATGCGCGGCAGCGCGCGCAGCACCTGGCGCCCACGGCTATCGAGGCGGATGTTGGTGCCCACCGCGTCCATCACGTCGATCGTCGGCGTTTTTTTCAGCTCCCAGGGCCGCGCCTCGAAAGCATAAGGCTTGCTGGTCAGCGCACCGACCGGGCAGAGGTCGACGACATTGCCGGAAAGCTCGCTGGTCACCGCCCTTTCGAGGTAGGAGGTGATCTGCATATCCTCGCCGCGATAGATCGCGCCGATTTCCTCGACGCCCGCGACTTCCTCGGCAAAACGGACGCAGCGCGTGCACTGGATGCAGCGCGTCATCATCGTCTTGACGATGGGACCCATATATTTCTCGGTGACCGCGCGCTTGTTCTCAAGGAAGCGCGACTGGCCCTTGCCGTAAGCGACCGACTGGTCCTGCAGATCGCATTCGCCGCCCTGATCGCAGATCGGGCAATCGAGCGGGTGGTTGATGAGCAGAAACTCCATCACCCCCTCGCGCGCCTTCTTGACCATCGGCGTGGTGGTAAAGACTTCCTGATTGTCGGCGGCGGGCAGCGCGCACGAAGCCTGCGGCTTCGGCGGTCCGGGCTTCACCTCGACGAGGCACATCCGGCAATTGCCGGCGATAGACAGCCGCTCATGGTAGCAGAAACGCGGGATTTCCTTCCCCGCAGCCTCACAGGCCTGGAGCACGGTCGCCCCCTGGGGGACTTCGACCTCAATGCCGTCTACTTTCAACTTGGGCATGGCGAATGACGATCCAGTCGTGCGTTAACGTGTGCCGTTGGCGACAATTTCGCCGCGCCAGTAGCGCGTCGAAGCGGAATAGGCGCTCAGCGCCAGCAGGCCGCGCAATGTCGAACGGCTGGCGTTGAAACGGGCATTCTTGGGATAACAGCCGGCGAAATAGGGCTGGATGCGCGCGATCGCCGAGCGTTCAAGCGGCGAGTCGACCGGCGACTGCAGCAACTTGTCGGTGTCCTCCGGCACGTTGCGCGCCAGACAGTCGCCGAAGCGCGCCAGCGCGACGTCGGGCTTGCTGGTGTCGACGCCGTCATTGACCGGGGGCAACCCCATGTCGGCCAGCAGTGCCGGCGCCATGCGCGGGCGCACGCCGAACTCCTTGAAATCGCGGAAGTAAAGCGCCTGCGCCAACGCGCCGCGCAGCACCACGGCGGGGCCGGCCAGAGCGGCCGACTTGACGCATCCCGCGCCATTGCCGAGCCAGGCCGGCTCTACCGTCGCTTCGTCACCGGTCAGCGGCAGGCGGCGCACCGTCGCGGCCGCCGCGTCATGATCCTTCGCAACCGCGCAACGGGCGATATTGTAGATATCGACCTCGGCGTCCTTGCTCAGCGCGGCGCCCATCGCCGGCGCAGCGGCCCCGGCCAGGCAGAACGCGGTCAGAAATGCGGTTTTCATCATCCCCTTCCCCTCATTCTGCCGCGACCGCTACGGTCTGCGCCTTATGCTCGTGGATGCGACGTTCGAGTTCCGGGCGGAAGTGGCGGATGAGGCCCTGGATCGGCCACGCTGCGGCATCGCCGAGCGCGCAGATGGTGTGGCCTTCGATCTGCTTGGTCACTTCCTGGAGCGTATCGATCTCGGAAATGTCGGCATTGCCTTCGCGCAGCCGCTCCATCACGCGCCACATCCAGCCCGTGCCCTCGCGGCACGGGGTGCACTGCCCGCAGCTTTCATGACGGTAGAAATAGCTGATCCGGCTGATCGCGCGGACGATGTCGGTCGACTTGTCCATGACAATGACGGCGGCGGTGCCGAGGCCGGAGCCCACCGCCTTCAGCCCGTCGAAATCCATCGGCGCATCGATGATCTGCGCCGCGGGGACCAGCGGCACCGAAGAGCCGCCGGGGATCACCGCGAGCAGATTGTCCCACCCGCCGCGAATGCCGCCGCAATGCTTCTCGATCAGTTCGCGGAACGGGATGCTCATCGCTTCCTCGACCACGCACGGCTTGTTCACATGGCCGCTGATCTGGAACAGCTTGGTGCCGCGATTATTCTCACGACCAAAGCCGTTGAACCAGGCCGCGCCGCGACGCAGGATCGTCGGGGAAAC
>QFNN01000109.1 GCA_003240855.1 Sphingomonas sanxanigenens | reverse complement strand
AAAAACACCGCCAGAGGCGCTCGTCCGGATCACATCACCGAAAACGCATCGCCACCCAACAAGCCCGGAACCTCAGTCTCATGAATAGGCCGGGCTAAGGTCGCGGTCGGCTGCGCCAGCCTCGACATGCTCGCCGGTCGGATCGCGGCGCGATCGCATGATTTCGTCGCCGAAGTCACCACGCGCAACCGCCCGACGCGCCATGCCGAGCTGATCGGCGGATCGCTCTACTGGATCATCAAGCACCGGCTGGTCGCGCGGCAGGAGATCATCGGATTCGAGCAGGCCGAGGACGGCAGACGCTGGATCATCCGTCTCGACGCGCGCCTGATTCCCGTTCGCCCGCACCCCCGCCGCGCGCATCAGGGCTGGCGCTATCTCGCCGCCGGGGATGCGCCGCCCGACTTCGACGCGAGCGAAGGCGATCTTGCCGATCTGCCGCAATCGGTGCGCGACGAACTGGCCGCGCTGGCGCTGATCTGACCAGCCGCACGCCGGGCAGCGTCACGCTGCCTCCTGTAGGGAATGGCGGAAAAGCGCGATTCTGCTCTCTGGAAGTTGACAAAGTTGAGAGGCTGGAGCGCTATTCTCAACGTCCGGGCGCCAGCAGTGTCAAAGAGCGGGCGTCGCCTGCCTTACGCCTTGTAGCAGCCCGCCCGCGCTGTAGGACAGCATGACGATCAGCGCTTCGCGCCGCACAGGAGGTTGCCCGATCCCTGCGAAGCGATCGCACAGGCTGGCCCGCCGAGGATGGTGACGTCGCCCGTGCCGCTGACATTGCCCTTGGCGCTGTTCGAGGCGGAGATCGTCACGGCCGCGCCGCCCTGGCTGTTGAGTTCGAGATCATGGGCGCTGAACGCCGCCGCGTCGACGGTGCCGCTGCCCCGGAATGTCGCGATCGCCGCCTTGGCGTCACCGGAGACGCGCAGCAGACCGGTGCCCGCCATCACCAGATCGGCGCGATCGGCGTCGATCCGATCGACGCTGACGCTGCCCGCGCCTTCGACGCCGACGCTGACCTTCGCCCCGCGCATCCTGTCCACGCCAAGCGATCCGTTGCCCGAAACGCGGGCCGTCATCAGCCCCGGCGTCGTCAGCGCGATCCTGACCGGCCCGGCCTTTGCGTCGGGAAAGCCGCCCCATGCCTGCCCGCTTGACCGGACGCGCAGCGTCTGGCCGTCGACCGTGAGGGACAGCGCATCGAGCCCGCGCAGATCGCCCGTCGCCCGCGCGGATACGGCCCGGCCGGTCCTGACCGTCACCGCATAGGGGCCCTCGACGATGATGCGGTCGAAGGAAGTGATGCCGATATTGCGATCAGCGGCCTGTGCAGGCGCGGCGGCCAGCAGGGCGAGAATCGGAGCGAAGGCGGCGTTAGTCATGGCGCTGCGATCATGCAGCGCCCCGCCGCCCCCGGCAATGGCGCTTCGGCCCCGAGGCTCAACCGCCGCAGCGCACCGAGCCCGAGCCCATCTTGGTCACCGAGCATTTGGCGCTGCCGAGAATGTCGACATCGCCCGATCCCATGATCGAGACGCTGGCGGCGCCATCGACGCCGGCCTTCACATTGCCCGAGCCGGCGACCTTGATCTTCGCCTGATCGCTCTTCAGCGCACGGGCGTCGACATCGCCCGATCCGGCGATCGAGACGCTGACCGAAGCGGCAGAGCCGCCGACCGTGATGTTGCCCGATCCGGCGACGTCGAAGGAGGCGCTGCGCGTCTGGAGGCTGGCGAGGCTGAGATTGCCCGATCCGGCGACTGCCGCGGCAAAGGCGTCGGCGCTCGCGCGATCGACGCTGAGATTGCCCGATCCGGCGACCGCCGCGCCGTTGATGCGCGGCAGCGTGACCGTGACGACGGCGTTGCCGTGGCGGCCGCCGCCAAGATCGATCCAGCCGCTGTTGCGCTTGCGCCCGACATGGAGCTTGCCGCCCCGCACCTCGATCTCGAGCCGGTCGAGCACGGCGCTGTCGCCCGTCGCCGTCACCGATTCCTTGCCGCCGACTTTGACGATCACATTATCCGACCCGGCAAGCTCGACCTGGTCGAAACCGGCAGCGGCGAAGCTGCGCGTTTCCTGATGCCCGCTGGCCTTGGCGCTGGTGCTGCCCGCATTGCAGGCGGTGGTGGCGAAAAGGCCGGCGAGGATGGTCGCTGTGGCGGCAAAACGCATGACTGATCTCCTGACACTGTATTGCATATGTAATACGGTGTCACAGCCCGCGCGTCCAGATGGAAATGTGGCGGATGCGAATGCCGCAGACGCAAAAAGGGCGGCCCCGGCGGGACCGCCCTTTTTGTTCACGCCAGTCGAAAGATCAGGCCTCGACGGCCGATTCCTTCGCCTTGTTGTGGATGGCGGCGGCCTTGTTGAGAATCTCGAGGATCTTCTCCATCGCCTTCGGCTCGTCCACCTGCTCCATCGCGGCGAGCTCACGCGCGAGGCGGCTGGCCGCGCCCTCGAAGATCTGACGCTCCGAATAGCTCTGCTCGGGCTGGTCGTCGGCGCGGAACAGGTCGCGCACCACCTCGGCGATCGACACGAGGTCGCCCGAGTTGATCTTCGCTTCATATTCCTGCGCGCGGCGCGACCACATGGTGCGCTTGACCTTGGGCTTGCCCTTCAGAGTCTGGAGCGCTTCCTGCAGCGTCTTGTCCGACGAGAGTTTACGCATACCGACGCTTTCAGCCTTGTTCGTCGGCACGCGGAGCGTCATGCGCTCCTTCTCGAAGCGAAGGACGTAGAGCTCGAGGCTGATCCCGGCGATTTCCTGGCTTTGCAGTTCGACCACGCGGCCGACGCCATGCTTGGGATAAACGACATAATCACCGACATCGAAGCTCAGCGCCTTTGCAGCCATGCTTTGCGACCTTTCTCTACAGGGACAGCCCCCACGGCGCCGCGATCGTCCCGAGAAGCCGGGCGTCAGCAACCTGTGGAGGATATGGGACTAGTCTTAGCCTTCCTTAGCGGATGAGGAACATCCGTTGCGAACGAGTACGCTTTAACAGATTCGCAACAAAATTACCAGCCCTGCGTGCAGGGCTGGTGCAAGACGATCCGATAATGTCGATTGTCGAGAGGCTTCAGTCGCCCTGACCGGGCTCGGGCGAGAAATATTTCTCATACTTGCCCTCTTCGCCCTTATGTTCATCGGCATCGGCGGGCGCGCTGCGCGCTCGCGTGATGTTGGGCCACTGCGCGGAGAAAGTGGCGTTGAGTTCAAGCCACTGCTCGAGACCATTTTCGGTGTCGGGCAGAATCGCCTCGGCCGGACATTCGGGTTCGCACACGCCGCAGTCGATGCACTCGCTGGGATTGATCACCAGCATATTGTCGCCTTCATAGAAGCAATCGACCGGACAGACTTCGACGCAGTCCATATATTTGCAGCGGATGCAGGCGTCGGTGACGACATAGGTCATGATATTCAGCTCCCGGAACTGCGCCCTCGCTATGTCGGCTCCCGATGAAGGTCAATCACCTGCGCGTTGCTGCAAGTCATTCTCACAACCGGGCGACAGATCCTCATAGCAGAGCAGCGCATCCTCAACCCCGCCGCGCCGCGCGGGAAGCGCGGTCACCCGGACGATGCGAACGCGGCCATGCAGCGGAAAACTCAGCACATTGCCGATGCGCACCGCAGCATGCGCGCGATCGACGACGCGCCCGTCGATGCGCATATGGCCAGCCTCGGCGGCGGCCTGCGCAAGGCCCCGCGTTTTCGCCAGCCGGACGAACCAAAGAAACAGATCGAGCCGAATTGCAGCGTTGGTCATAAGGGCGTGCGCTTCCAACGCATTCGGACCGGCGCCGACCCGCTCCCCCACCCTGGCTCAGCGGCCATGCTGCACAAGGTCGGCGAGGCCGGCAAAGGCGTTGCCGGGGCGTGACGGCGCATCCTTGCGCGGGCGGCGGCGCGGCGACCAGACCCAGCCCGGCGGCGCATCTTGCGCGCCCGGCGTGGGCCGGAAGCCCAGCGCCTCCATCAGCCGCGCGAGCGATGCAGGCGTCAGCCCCATCGAGGTCGCAAGCGAGGGATCGGGCGTGAAAGGGCGGCGTCCGTCGCGGGCGTCGTGCGCGGCGCGGGCGATGCGCTCGACAAGATCGACGCGCAGCATCTGCCTGCCGAGCAGCCGGAACCCGGCGGACGCGACGCGCGGATCGGCAGCGAGCAGCGCGACCCCGGCGGGCGGCGGCGGCGGCAGCGGGACGCCGCTGCGCGCCGCCTCCAGCGCGAGGCGCCAGCGCATCGGCTCGGGCTTGAGGAGCGCGGGCGCGAATATGTCGAGCGCGCCGATGCTGACGCCGATCCGCCGCGCCTCGCGCCGCGCCGCCTTGTCGAGCCCGGCGACGGCATCGTCGACGACGCGCCGTGCGATCACCCCGCCATTTTCGCCGAGCGGAGCGAACAGCGCCCGAAGCGCCGGCGCGACCTGCGGATCGCGCGCGCCGGCGACGATGCGCGCCAGCGGGGAAAGCAGGCCGGCGACCCGCGCCGCGAGCCAGCGTTCCAGCCGCGCCTCGATCGCCAGACGCTGCGCCTCGGGCAGCGCAGCGATCGGTCGATCGACCCTGATGCGCGGCGCGAGCAACGCCTTCCCCTTTTCAAGGCGCGCCACTTCCAACCCGCGCCAGCGGATCGCGGGCGCCTGCCCCGCATCGGCGACCAGCGCGAAACCGTCGTCGCCGTCCGCCGCGAGCAGGCGCGCGCGCTCAGCGCGTTCGCCCGCCAGCCGGCGTTCGGCGGCGGCGAGCAGCTTGCGGTGATCGGCGGCGCGCGCCTCGGGCAGCGCACGAAAAGCGAAGCCGGTCAGCGATCCGATCGGCTCGTCGTCGACGCGCACTTCGCCGTCGGCGCTGACCGTCACCGGCAGCAACGCCGAATCCGCGCCGACCTCGCGCATCAGCACCGTCGTCCGCCGATCGACGAAGCGCTGGGTCAACCCGGCGTGGAGCGCGTCGGACAGCTTCTCCTCCAGCGCGCGCGTCCGCTCGGCCCAGTGAGCGGGGTCGGCGAGCCAGTCCGCCCGGTGCGCGATATAGGCCCAGCTCCGCGCCGCCGCGATCCGCCCGGCGATCGTCTCGACATCGCCCGACACGCTGTCGAGCCGCGCGATCTCCTCGGCGAACCATGTATGCGGAATATGAGCGTCGCCCTCGCTCAGCGCGCGGAAGATGCGCGCGACGAAGCGGCTATGCTGGTCGACGCCGGACTTGCGGAAATCGGGAAGCGAGCAGGCCGCCCACAGCCGGCGCACCATCGCGCCGCCCCGCGCGCGATCGCGCACCCAATCCTCCGCCGCGAGCTGCTTGAGCACCGCGAGGTCGGTCGCCTGCGGCGCGGCGCGCAGCACGGGGCGATCGGGCCGGCGCTCGAGCGCGTCGATCAGCGCTTCGAGACTCGACATGTCGGGATCGCCGTCGCGCCAGTAGAGATGATCGAGCGGGGGGAAGCGATGCGCCTCGATCGCCTCCACCTCCTCGGGCGCGAACATGTCGTGCCCGGTAAGCGTGCCGAATGTTCCGTCACGCTGGTGACGGCCGGCGCGGCCGGCGATCTGCGCCATTTCCGCGAGCGTCAGCCGGCGCTGCCGCCGCCCGTCGAACTTGGCGAGCGAGGCGAAAGCGACATGCGCCACGTCCATGTTGAGCCCCATGCCGATCGCGTCGGTCGCGACCAGATAGTCGACCTCGCCGGCCTGGAACATCGCGACCTGCGCATTGCGCGTGCGCGGCGACAACGCGCCCATCACGACCGCCGCCCCGCCGCGCAGACGACGGAGCATTTCCGCCACGGCGTAAACCTCCTCGGCCGAGAAAGCGACGATCGCCGAGCGTTTGGGCAGGCGGGAAAGCTTCTTCACCCCGGCGTACCTGAGCGTCGAGAAACGCGGGCGCGCGATGATCTCCGCATCGGGGAGCAGCGCGCGCAGCATCGGCCGCAGCGAATCCGATCCGAGGATCAAAGTCTCCTCGCGTCCCCGCGCGCGCAGCAGACGATCGGTAAAGACATGCCCGCGCTCGGGATCCGCGCCGAGCTGCGCCTCGTCGATCGCGACGAAAGCCACGTCGCGCGGCATTTGCCGGTCGCTTCCGGCCTCCCGGCCTGCGCTCAGAGGCATGCTCTCGGCGGTGCACAGGAAATAGCGCGCCCTGGGCGGCAGGATCTTTTCCTCGCCGGTGATCAGCGCGACATGCTCGACGCCCTTGATCGCGACCACCCGATCATAGACCTCGCGCGCAAGCAGGCGCAGGGGAAAGCCGATCATCCCGCTCGAATGACCACACATGCGCTCGACGGCGAGGTGGGTCTTGCCGGTGTTGGTAGGCCCAAGCACCGCCGCCACGGGCGAGGACGCGAACAGACTCATGGGCGAATAGATCGGGGAAGCCGAAGGCGAGCGCAACCATTTGCGATGGAGGTTGTTGGGGAAATGTGCCGAGGGCGCATTTCCGGTGTAAGGGGACACTTCATTCTGGAGTAAGTGGGATATTCCGGCATTAGCCGGGACAAAATGGGATTTCTGCGGATTTTCGGGCCTTTCAGCGGCATCGGGCGGGCCGGCGCGGGGTGAGGGCCTGTCTAGAGTGGTGGGCCAGTTAGACATCGCAGCGACAGGACATCCCAGAGTCGCGTCCCGTCACCTCTTAACCCTCTCAACCGCGCCAATCCGCGCCTTACGGGCCTCTAATAAGCGCGTGAGGCGCTTCTTAGAAGCCGTTGAGACGCCGAAAGTGGGACCGCCGGCGGATAACCGCACGAAATAGGCGGTGATTGGCGGATTTCGGGCGGCGCGGGCGATCCCTCGTTCGCAATGTGGGTCGCCGAACTGGGACCGTTTTCTTCGACCGGCTGGCCTCCATCCGCGCCAACGCTTAGCGCATAACAGAGCCTACTGCAGCGAGGATGACGAGCGCCACGATGCACATGCCGACGCAGCCCAGGCAGCTCTGAAAGCTGTTCTTGGACGCCGCTGGCGGCTGGGCGTTTTGCTTTTCAAAGTTCCAGCCGCAGAAGCGGCAGACCCTGGCATTGACCTTCACCGTCTCGGCGCATTGCGGACAAGCCTTCCCGTCTTCCACCCTATTCCCCCGACTTAGGATCGCGCGGCCCTTACTCCGCACTCTGACCGAGAGATGCAAGATCGATCACATTTCCGGACAACGTCATGAGCAGCTGCAAAACCGCTTCGCGTTCCCGCGCGCTCAGCTGAGCCAGCATGTTTAGAACGAGCGCGTCCATATGATTGCCTGAGCCGTTCGATCGGCGGCCAGTGAAGATGTAATCGACGTCAATGCCTTGGCCCGCGAGACGATAGAGATACTCAACGGTCGGTGCCGATTTGCCGGTCTCGTAGAGCACCTGGCTGTTTTTCTTCAGCCCCGCAAGTGCGGAAAAATCCTCTTGATTTAGCATCTTACGCAGCCGCTCCTCACGAAGACGGCCGCCGAAACGCGCTAAAAGAGCCTGCATTTCTGTCATCTGTTGATATGCACGATATTTCGGTATAAACACGAAATATCGTTCCATAATTCACGGATAAATGTGATGCTTGTCGACGGGATGCATCGAGAAGACATCAAAGCGATCATCCGGAAGCGGTATCGCTCCATCGGTGCCTTTGAGCGGGCTGAGGGGCTCGCCAAACAGTCAGTCTCCGAGATTTTCCGCGGTCGGCCCAGCGCGCGCACGAAGGCGGCCATCGAGCGGGTGCTGCGCGAAGCATTGGAAAAGCAAGAATCCATAGTTTCGGTAGATAGCTCGCTCAGCAATGATGCGCACCGTCTAAATGCGGCGGCGCACTAGACATGACAGCCCGCACCATCATCGGCGGCGTGCTCAACCGCTTCCGCTTCAAGATACGCGAGGAGGAGCCGATCGAGGCGACCTTGCCATCGCCGTCCGACGCGCTGCCGATGCACCCCGAAGACCTGAAGGCGGCGATCCGCAAGCGCTTCCGAAGCGTCGCCCAGTTCGAGCGGATCAACGATCTCCCGACGAAAAGCGTCAACGACCTGCTGCGCGGCCGCAAGAGCCAGCGCGTCACTGATGCGATCAACAAGTTCCTCGCGAGAGAGGGCCTCTAGGATGGCCGCGCGCCCCATCGAGCCGTCGCCCGAAATCGTCGGCCATATCTTCCTGGTCCCGCTCACCGACATCGAACTTGGTCAGCGCCTCCGCCCGATCGACCTCGACTGGGCCGACGCCCTTGCCAACATCATGCGCAATGACGGTCAGCTGACGCCGATCGAGATCTGCAAGGGCAGCACCGCGCCTTACTGCGTCGTCGCCGGCGGCCATCGCTTTGTCGCCGCCCAGCGCGCCGGCCTTGCCTACATCCTCGCCCGCGAAGTCAGCTCGGACAGCGCCGAGCGGCGGATGCGCGAGGTGCAGGAAAACCTCATCAAGCGCGATCTCGACCCGATCGACCGTGCGGCCTTCATGGCCGAGCTCATCGCGCTGAAGAAGGTTCAGATGGGCGTCGATCCGGCCAAGGACGGTCGTGCCGCCTCGGCCAATTCGCGCTGGCAAAAGCAGCTGAAGGAAGAAGCTGCCGATGCAAACGACACGATGACGGATGCATATGGCTGGTCTGACGAGATCGCCCAGCGCTTCGGCTACTCGCGCCGCACGATCGAGCGCGATCTTCTCCTGCACCGCCGCCTGTTGCCGTCGCTCGTGGCGCAGCTGCGCGACAATCCGATCGCCCGCAATGCCACCCAGCTGCGCGCGCTGGCGAAACAGCCCGACCGGCTGCAGCGCGCGATCGTGGAGCTGCTCGTCGAGGGTGGCGCGCGATCGGTTTCCGAGGCGCTTGCGACGCTCAACCAGCGTCCGAAAGCCGATCCGGCCACGAAGCGACTGAGCGCGTTCATCGGCACGTTCCAGCGCATGGGCGCGGCCGAGAAGAAGGGCGCGCTGGCCCAGCTGGCGGCGCTGCTGCCCGCAGGCTTCACGCTCCGCGAGGGCGAGGAAACAAACAAGGAAACAAACACGGCCGGGCTCGTCGCGGCACTCGACGCGACCTTCGCGATCGTCGCCAAGCTGGCGACCGGCGAGGAAATGGTCGACGACGACGAGATCGAGGCGGCCCGCGCTCAGGCGCAGATTGCGCTATTCGAGTATCGCGGCATCAAGATCGGCGGAGGCGCGAAGTGACGCGCGGCTTCGGCGTGCGGCCATCGGCCCGCCAGATCGAGCGGCAGCGGCAGGCCAATGAAGCCTGCAGGCGTGCCCGCGCCGAATATGGTGTCGCGTGGAAGCCGCAGGTCACTTGCATGGCGCGCAGCTGCAGCGCGCCGATCGGCCGGGGCATGCTGTTCTGCAAGCCGCACTGGCTGTCGCTGCCGGTGGATATCCGTCGCCCAGCACAGCAACCGGCGGAGGAGGTGAAGGCCTCGCCTCCTCCGCCACCCAATTTCGCGTCGCCTGCCGGTGAAAAAATCCGGTCTGGAAAGGATGACGTGAAGGCGATCGGCCCAGATGGACCCAGCCAGCGCAAGCCTGTCGGCGCGGCCGTGCCGTCAAGTCCGGACCGGGCTGAAAAGCCGGTCGCCACCCGCACAGAAACGTCGATGCCTAAGCCCCCCCAGGCGTCGGCGGCGACCTCGGCGCTATCCTGCCCCCCGCGCGCCGAGGTCGCACCCCTCCCGAAGAAGCCCGTCATGGGCTGGGTCGAACGCCAGATGGCCGAAGTGGCGGCAGCCAAGGCCTATCTGGAGCGTCGCGGCTTCGCCGTCACGCGCGCCGATCGCGATGCGCAGATCGCGCGCTGGTTCCTGTCGGGCTGGCGTTGGCCGCTCACCAATTCCGAGCTGATCGAGGCTGCCCGGCGCGCTCGGGCACAGGAGGCGCGAGCATGAAAACGCAGCGACCGAACATGAGCTATAGCGAACGGCTGAGCACCGCCAACATGTGGGCGGGGCAAGCCGATGGTGGTTGGAACCGCCGATTTCGGGCTGCGCTGGAGGATCTGGGCCTCCAGCTTATCAGCCAAACTGACCTTGTCGAAATTCTCGGCCGTGACGCGGTGATGCAGGTCTGCTACGCCCCTCTTGCATTCGGCCCCGAAAACGGCTGGCCCGCCGACACGCTTGTGGTTGAAGCCAGCCAGGTGCGCTGGTGAAGCGGCCTCGGCTGACCAACCATGGCCGCAAGGATCACGGCTATTGCTGCTGGTGCAAGCGCCAGCTGACGTCGTCGCAGGACGCCGCTAGCACGGCCTTCACCTACGATCATGTCGTGCCGGAAAGCCGCGGCGGCCAGCGCTTCCTGC
>QFNN01000108.1 GCA_003240855.1 Sphingomonas sanxanigenens | reverse complement strand
GCCGGCCCTCTCCCCCACCCGGCATCCCATCGATGATACGCTGAGTGGGAGGCCGGGTGGGGGAGAGGGCCGGCGCCGCCCACGCCTTGCGCCACAAAAGCGAAAGGGCTCCGCTCCTTGGGGGGAGAGCGGAGCCCTTTTCTCGGGGTCGTCATACGCTTCGTTTCATGTCGATCGGGTGGGTGGGGATGATCCACCCGATCGGGGGAGCCGGCGGGCGCGCCACAGGGGGAAAGACGCGCTCCGCCGGCTGGGATCGCCTCGGCAGGGGTCAGCTACCGGGGCTTTCCTTCGCCGCGACCCGAGCCTGCTCACGCTCTGCCGCGACGAAACTCAACTCTCGGGCCCGTTCCGGATGGGGTAAGCTCCGGTTCGAGACCCGCTGTCTCGATGAACCTCTTATCCCCCCGCCCTGTCGCTGGAGTTTGTCGCGAAACCGGAAAATTGTCGCAAATTGTCGCAAGCCTTGTCGCGGCGCTTTTCAGGGCATGGCCGGGGGCTGGAGCGGGTAGCGGGGATCGAACCCGCATCACAAGCTTGGAAGGCTAGTGCTCTACCATTGAGCTATACCCGCAAGATCAAAGACTTGCACGCAGCCCGGCGGCATCCCTGGCGTGGAAGGCGCAGCTTCCCGGCAAGGCGCGCCGGCTCAATGCCATCAGCATGGTCGCGCCGTCAACCACGACGGATGCGCCCGGCCATTTCCTCGCCAGCCCGTCTGCTTTCATGAATGTGTTTTTAGCCTTCACAAGGGGCGCGAATCGTGGGCATCCTGTCGTCAGACCCGCAGAAGCGGGCGGAATGAGGATGAAGGCTATGACACGTGGTGACATGATCGGGCACCGAGTGTGCTCAGTGGCGTTTGTGTTGCTTTCGGCGGTGATCATTCTGAACCTGATCGCCATCATGCTGGGCTGGCAGATCAGCTTCCAGTAAAGGACGCGGACCGTCGCTGATCTTGCGTCGGTTGCGTCCGGCGTCCGTCCTTTCTGCATGTCCCGTTCGGGACGTGGTTGCCCCCCTTTTCCGACAGCGCTAGGCAAACGCCCGAAACATCGCGCGTCGATCCCGCGCGCAACCGGCTCTGGAAGGGGTGATCTTGAACGACGGCACCACTATCGTCGCGGTCGATGTCGGCGGGACCAACGCCCGCTTCGCGCTTGCCACCCTCTCTCCCGGCCAGCCCCCGAAACTTGGCCCCCTCTATCGCTACGACACGGCGGCATGGCCCGATCTCGCCGGCGCCTGGGCGCAGTTTCTGAAGGATTCGGGGGCTGAGGGCGTCAAGGCCGCCTCGATCGCCGTCGCCGGCCCGGTCGGCGGCGACACGATCAAGTTCACCAACAATCCCTGGGTGTTCCGCCCCGCCACGCTGGCGCAGGAACTGGGGCTGGACGGGTTGCTGATCCTCAACGATTTCGGGGCGATGGCGCACGCCGTTCACTGGCTGCGCGCCGATGAATCGCGTCGCATCGCCGGCCCTGCCGCCTGGCCTGAAAGCGGCGTCACCACCATCATCGGCCCGGGCACCGGCCTGGGCGTCGCGATGACGCTGCGCCGCGACGGCCATATCCACGCGATCGAGACCGAGGGCAGCCATATCGATTTCGCCCCGCTCGACAGTTTCGAGACGCGCATCGCCGATCGCCTGCGCGAGCGCTTCCGCCGCTGCTCGGTCGAACGCCTCGTCTCCGGCCCCGGCCTCGCCAGCATCCGCGAGGCGATCGCCGCCTTTGAAGGGCTGGCGATCGTCCCGGGCGACGACAAGACGCTGTGGGCCAATGCGCTCGACGGCGGCGATCCGGTCGCCGCGCGCGCGCTGGAACGGCTGGTGCTGATCTTCGGCGCGGTCACCGGCGATCTCGCGCTGGCGCAAGGCGCGAACGCGGTGATGATCGTCGGCGGCCTCTCCAACCGCATGGCCGATCTGCTGGCCGCGCCCGCCTTCGCCGATCGCTTCGCCGCCAAGGGCCGGCACGAAACGCGCATGCGGAACATAGCGATTCGCCTGTGCACGCATGAGCAGCCCGGTCTGCTCGGCGCCGCCGCCGCGTTCCAGGCGGAATATCTGCAGGCATGAGCGGCGCGCTTCCCCCGCCCGCCGCCGCCGATCTGTTCGGCGACCTGATCGAGCAGGAAACGCCCGGCCGCCGCCTGCCGCTGATAGACTATCTGCCAGGCCTCGGCGTCACTGGCGTCGCCGCGCTCGCCGCCGCCTGGCTGTCCGAACATTATGGCGCGCCGCTGATGCTGATGGGGTTGCTCATCGGCCTCGCCTTCAACTTCGTGAATGCGGACAAGCGCCTGCACCCCGGCCTCAACTTCGCGTCGCGCACGCTGCTGCGCTGGGGCATCGTCCTCGTCGGCGCGCAGGTGACGATCTGGCAGATCGCCGAGCTGGGCTGGCAGAGTTTCGTTGCGATCGCGATCATGGTCGGCGTGGTGACGGCGACGGGCGCGCTCACCGCCCGCGCGCTGGGCCTTGGCGCGGCCTTCGGCACGCTCGCGGGCGGGTCGGTCGGCATTTGCGGCGCTTCCGCCGCGCTCGCGTTGTCGACCGTGCTGGGCGAGAAGCGCGTCAATCAGGCGCAGCTCACGCTCGTCCTCGTCGCGGTTTCGGCGGCCAGCGCGCTGGCCATGTCGACCTATCCCATCCTCGCGCGGATGATCGGCTTCGACGATCATGCCGCCGGCTTCCTGCTCGGCGCGTCGATCCACGACGTCGCGCAGGCGCTGGGCGCGGGCTATTCGATTTCCGAAGTCGCGGGCCAGACGGCGGCGATCGTCAAGCTGACGCGCGTTGCGATGCTCGCCCCCACGCTTGTCGCCGTCGCCCTGCTCTTCCCGGGCGGCGAGGACGGCCAGTCGGGCCGCATCTCCTTCTCGGTCGCCATGCCGTGGTTCGTGATCGGCTTCCTCATCGTCGCGCTCGCCAACAGCTTCCTGCCTTTCCCCCACGCCGTCGGCGGCTGGGCGAAGCAGGGCACATCGGCGCTGCTGCTGATGGCGGTGGTGGCGACAGGCATCAAATCGCCGATGAACCTGCTGCTCGCGCAGGGCTGGAAAGCCTCGGCCCCGGTCATCGCCGCGACGATCGTGTCATTCCTGCTCGCAATGACGGCCGCTTTCCTGCTGCTCTGACCGCGCCTGCGCGGGCAGGCCCTGTCCAAATTGCCTGGGTTCGCGCGGAGCCGCGAAGGCGCGGAGATAATCCCCCGCGTCTCCGCGGCTCCGCGTGAGCCCTTCCCCGTCATTGCGAGCGAAGCGAAGCAATCCAGGGATGCCGGGCATCGGACTGGATTGCTTCGCTCAGCTCGCGATGACGATGCGGTTATTCCATCTCCAGGATCACGGCGTCGACCGCCAGGCTGTCGCCGGCCTTGGCGTTGACGCTCTTCACCACGCCCGCCTTTTCGGCGCGCAGGATATTCTCCATCTTCATCGCTTCGACGACGGCGAGCGGCTGGCCCGCCTCCACCTTGTCGCCCGCGCCGACGTTGAGCGCGACGAGCAGGCCCGGCATCGGGCAAAGGAGATATTTGGAAAGATCGGGCGGCACCTTCTCGATCATGTGCGCCGCATGACGGACGGCATGGCCCGGCAGCAGCTTCGCCACATGGCTCGCGCCGCGCGTCGTCAGCTTCCAGCCGCCACGCACCTTCGCCACGCGCACCGCCAGGTCGCGCCCTTCGACCTCGGCCTCGATGATGCGGTCGCCCGGCGTATATTCCGTCGCCAGCTCGACCGCCTCGCCGTCGACGACGATCTCGTCGGCGTCGATCGAAACGATCCGGGTCGCCCCGCCCATCGTCACGCCCCAGCTTGCCGGCGGCGCGAGCCTGCGCCCAAGCTGCCCGTCGATCCGCCGCGCCCGATCGGCATCGGCCGTGGCCGCGAAGGCCGCGATCGCCGACAGGTCGCGCAGCAGTTCGTCGCTTGCCGGCGCGCCGTGGAAGCCGTCAGGATATTCCTCGGCGATGAATCCGGTGGTCAGCCGGCCCTCGCGGAAGCGCGGATGCTGCATCAGCGCGGAGAGGAAATCGATATTGTGGCCCAGCCCCTCGATCTCGAAGCGATCGAGCGCGTCGATCTGCAGATCCGCCGCCTCGTCGCGCGTCGGCGCCCAGGTAATCAGCTTGGCGATCATCGGATCATAATAGATCGAGACTTCGCCACCCTCGCGCACGCCGTCGTCGACGCGGACATAGGGGGCTTCCCCGTCGGGCTCGCCCGTCTCGGGCGGCGTGTAGCGCACCAGCCGCCCCGTGCTGGGCAGGAAGCCGCGATAGGGATCCTCGGCATAGACGCGATTCTCGATCGCCCAGCCGTTCAGCTTCACCTCGTCCTGCGTGAAGCCCAGCGGCTGCCCGGCGGCCACGCGGATCATCTGCTCGACCAGATCGAGCCCAGTGATCGCCTCGGTAACCGGATGCTCCACCTGCAGGCGCGTGTTCATCTCGAGGAAGTAGAAGCTCTTGCCGCTGGTGTCGGCGCCCGACACGATCAGCTCGACCGTGCCAGCCGAGAAATAGCCCACGGCCTTGGCCAGCGCGACGGCCTGCTCGCCCATCGCCTTGCGCATCTCGGGCGTGACGAAGGGCGACGGCGCTTCCTCGACGACCTTCTGGTGGCGGCGCTGGATCGAACATTCGCGCTCGCCGAGATAGACGACATTGCCGTGCTGGTCGCCCAGCACCTGGATCTCGATGTGGCGCGGGCTCTCGATGAACTTCTCGATGAACACGCGGTCGTCGCCGAAGCTGTTGAGCCCCTCGCGCTTGGTCGCCTCGAAGCCCTCGCGCACGTCCTTTTCGGACCAGGCGAGGCGCATCCCCTTGCCGCCGCCGCCGGCGGAGGCCTTCATCATCACCGGATAGCCGATGTCGCCCGCGATCTTCACCGCGGCGTCGGTGTCGGCGATCTCGCCCAGATAGCCGGGGACGACGTTCACCCCCGCCGCCTTGGCGAGCTTCTTCGATTCGATCTTGTCGCCCATCGCCGCGATGGCTCCCGGCGGCGGCCCGATGAACGCGATCCCCGCCTCGGCCAGCGCCTCGGCGAAGCTCGTCCGCTCCGACAGGAAGCCATAGCCCGGATGCACCGCATCGGCGCCCGTCGCCTTGCACGCGGCGATGATCGCATCGGCGATCAGATAGCTTTCGGCCGCCGGCGGCGGCCCCAGCCGCACCGCCTCGTCCGCCATCATCACATGCGGGCTGCGCGCATCAGCGTCTGAATAGACCGCGACCGTCGCGATCCCCATTTTCTTCGCCGTGCGAATGACGCGGCAGGCAATCTCGCCGCGATTGGCAATCAGGATTTTCTTGAACAAGATCGACCCCTCAACCGTCATCCCGGACCTGATCCGGGATCCATGAACATTGCAGCCTGCTGATGAGGCCAATCACTCCGCCGCCACCCGCGCCGGTTCCTCGCCCACCAGCGGGCTCAGTCCCAGCTTGGCGAACAGCGCCGCATCCCTGTCGTCGCCGGCATTGGCGGCGGTCAGCAGCTTGTCGCCGGTGAAGATCGAATTGGCCCCAGCCATGAAGCACAGGGCCTGCGTCGATTCCGACATGCTCTCGCGCCCCGCCGACAGCCGCACCATGCTCTGCGGCATGGTGATGCGCGCGACCGCCACGGTGCGCACGAACTCGATCTCGTCGATCTTCGCCAGCGGCGTATCGGCCAGCATGTCGCCCAGCACCGTGCCCTTCACCGGCACCAGCGCGTTCACCGGCACGCTCTCGGGATGGCGCGGCAGCGTCGCCAGCGCGTGGATGAAGCCCACCCGGTCGCCGCGCGTCTCGCCCATGCCGACGATCCCGCCGCAGCACACGTTGATCCCGGCGCTGCGCACATGCTCCAGCGTGTCGAGCCGCTCGCCGAAGGTCCGGGTCGAGATGATCTCGTTATAGCGCTCGGGGCTGGTGTCGATATTGTGGTTGTAATAATCGAGCCCCGCGTCGGCGAGCATGTCGGCCTGACTGGGCGTCAGCATGCCCAGCGTCATGCAGGTTTCCATGCCCATCGCCCGCACGCCCTTCACCATCTCGACGATGGCGGGCATGTCCTTGTCCTTGGGGTTGCGCCAGGCCGCGCCCATGCAGAAGCGCTGCGATCCCGCATCCTTCGCCTGCGCCGCCATTTGCAGCACCGCGCGCGGGTCCATCAGCTTGGTCGCCTTCACGCCGCTTTCCGCCGATGCGGATTGCGAGCAATAGCCGCAATCCTCCGGGCAGCCGCCGGTCTTGATGCTCAGCAGCGTGCAGAGCTGCACTTCGTCCGGCGCATGCCACTGGCGGTGCACGCCCTGCGCGCGCCACATCAGCTCGCCGAAGGGCAGGTCGAACAGCGCGGCGATCTCCTCGCGCGTCCAGTCGTTACGCAAATCGCTCATTCCGCAGCTTCCTCCAGCCCTTCGGGCGGCATGTTGTGGCCCAAGAGGCGGAGGACGTCGGCCGCGCTCTCCACCACATTGCTTCCTGGCCCATAGATGCCTGCGACGCCCGCAGCACGGAGAAACTCATAATCCTGCGCTGGAATGACGCCGCCGGCCACCACGCGGATGTCGCCGCGCCCGGCCTCGCGCAGCAGGCGGATCAGTTCGGGGATCAGCGTCTTGTGCCCGGCGGCGAGGCTCGACGCGCCGATCACGTCGACATCCTTCTCCAGCGCGAGGATCAGCGTTTCCTTCGGCGTCTGGAACAGCGGCCCGCTCGTCACGTCGAAACCCATGTCCGAATAGGCCGATGCGATCACATTGGCGCCGCGATCATGCCCGTCCTGCCCCATCTTTGCGACGAGGATGCGCGGCTTGCGCCCCTTGCGCCGCTCGAACGCCTCGATGCCGTCGATCACGCGCGTCCAGCGCTCGTCGCCGGCATAGGCGCCGCCGTAAACGCCCGTCACCGGCTTCGGCACCGTGTCGTAGCGGCCGAACACATCCTCCATCGCCGACGAGATTTCGCCCAGCGTCGCCCGCGCCCGCGCGCATTCGACCGCCAGTTCAAGCAGGTTGCCCTTGCCCTTCGCCCCTTCGCGCAACGCATCGAGCGCGGCCTGGCACGCCGCCTCGTCGCGCGACGCCTTCACCTTGTTGATCCGCGCGATCTGCGCCTCGCGCACCTTGACGTTGTCGACGTCGAGGATCTCCAGCGGATCCTCGTCCTTCAGGCGATATTTGTTGACGCCGACGATCACGTCGTCGCCCTTGTCGACGCGGGCCTGCCGCGCGGCGGCGGCTTCCTCGATCATCGCCTTGGGCCAGCCCGCCGCGACGGCCTTGGCCATGCCGCCTTCGGCCTCGACGCGCTCGATGATCTCCCACGCCTTGTCGACCAGTTCCCCGGTCAGCGCCTCGACATAATAGGAGCCGCCGAGCGGATCGACGACCTTCGTCATCCCCGTCTCTTCCTGGATCACGATCTGCGTGTTGCGCGCGATGCGGGCCGAGAAATCGGTGGGCAGCGCGATCGCCTCGTCGAGCGCGTTGGTGTGCAGGCTCTGCGTGCCGCCCAGCATCGCCGCCATCGCCTCGATCGTGGTGCGGATGACGTTGTTATAGGGATCCTGCTCGGTCAGCGAGACGCCCGAAGTCTGGCAATGGGTGCGCAGCATCTTCGACCGCTCGTCCCTGGCGCCCAGCTTCGTCATCACCCGGTGCCACAGCACGCGCGCCGCGCGCAGCTTCGCCACTTCCATGAAGAAGTTCATGCCGATGGCGAAGAAGAAGCTCAGCCGCCCCGCGAACCTGTCGATATCAAGCCCCGATGCGACGCCATATTTCACATATTCCATGCCGTCGGCGATGGTGAAGGCCAGTTCCTGCACCTGCGTCGCCCCGGCTTCCTGCATATGATAGCCGGAAATGGAGATGCTGTTGAACTTGGGCATCTCGCGCGATGTGTAGCCGAAGATGTCGGAGATGATCCGCATGCTCGGCTCGGGCGGGTAGATATAGGTGTTGCGGACCATGAACTCCTTGAGGATGTCGTTCTGGATGGTCCCTTCAAGCTGGGCGCGCGGCACGCCCTGTTCCTCGCCCGCGACGATGAAGAAAGCGAGGATCGGGATCACCGCGCCGTTCATCGTCATCGATACAGACATCTCGCCGAGCGGGATGCCGTCGAACAGGATCTTCATGTCGTCGATCGTGTCGATCGCGACCCCGGCCTTGCCCACGTCGCCCGTCACGCGCGGATGATCGCTGTCATAGCCGCGATGCGTGGCGAGATCGAAGGCGACTGACAGCCCCTTCTGCCCTGCCTTCAGGTTGCGGTGATAGAAGGCGTTGGATTCCTCGGCGGTCGAGAAGCCGGCATATTGGCGGATCGTCCACGGCCGCCCCGTGTACATGGACGCGCGCACCCCGCGCGTGAACGGCGCGAAGCCCGGCAGGCCGGGATCGACGCCCGCGACGTCATCGGCCGTGTAGAGCGGCTTCACGGCGATGCCTTCGGGCGTATGCCATGTCAGGTCGCGGCCTTTGACTTCCTTGTCGGCCAGCGCCTGCCAGTCGGCGAGAGTGGGCTTCTCGGTCATCTCAACGTCCTTTGAACTCCGCCTTGCGCTTCTGGAGGAAGGCCATGCCGCCCTCCTGCGCGTCATATGTGCCGCGCATCTCGCGCTGGGCCTCGGCCTCGCGCCACATCGCGGCGCCATAATCGCTTTCAAGCGCCGCCATCATGTTCCGCCGCATCGCGCCCAGCGCGCGCGTCGGCCCCGCCGCCAGCCGCGTGGCGAGCGCCAGCGCTTCGGCCTCCAGCGCATCCTCGGCGACCAGCCGGTGCGCCATTCCCCATTCGACCGCCTTCTCGCCCGACACGCGTTCGCCCAGCATCATCATCTCGGTCGCGCGCGCCTTGCCGATCAGCCGGGGGAGCGACCAGCTCGCCCCGCCATCGGGCGCCAGCCCGATATTGACGAAGGCCTGGAGAAAATAGGCCGACGGCGCGACGACGCAGAAATCGGCGGCGAGCGCGAGGCTGCACCCGATCCCCGCCGCCGGGCCGCGCACCGCGCTCACCACCGGCACGTCGAGTTCGGCGATCGCCAGCATCGCGGGATTGTAATGCGCGGTCAGCGCCTTGAACGTCATCTCGCCCGGATCGGTCGCGGCCGACAGCGCGCCCGATGCGACGTCGGCGCCCGAGCAGAAGGCCCGTCCCTCGCCTGCCAACAACACCGCGCGCGCGCCGTCCAGCGCGCTCACCGCCGCGCGGATCTCGTCGAACATCTGGGGAGGGGCCGCATTCAGCCGCTCGGGCCGGTTGAGCGTGACGACCAGCACGTCGCCCTGCCGCTCGACCCGGATCATCTCATAGTTGCTCAATGCGCCTCTCCACCTTTTGTCCCGGGCCAGGCCGAAGGACGTTCTTGTATCGCACCGGCGTGTCGCGACCGCGCGCCGCGAACGGACCGCATGATCTCAATGCCCGTCCCTGGGCGTCTCCATGATCTCGGTCAGCACGCCGCCCATATCCTTGGGATGGACGAAGAAGATCGGCGTCCCGTGCGCACCGATGCGCGGCTCGCCGAGAATCTTCGCGCCCTTGCCCTCGAACCACGCCTTGGCCGCATGGATATCGGGCACTTCATAGCAGAGATGATGCTGCCCGCCGGCCGGATTCTTCTCGAGGAAAGCGCGGATGGGCGAGCTTTCGCCCAGCGGCTCGATCAGCTCGATCTGCGGCCCGGTCGTCCCCCCGGCCCACCCCGCCGGCGTATCGACGAAACACACCTTCACGCCCTGCGCGGGCAGATCGAACGGCTCGCGGATCACCTCCGCCCCCATCACGTCGCGATAGAAAGCGATCGACGCCTCGATCGAAGGCGTCGCCACGCCGACATGGTTCAGACGACCGAGTTTCATTCTTTATCTCCGTCATTGCGAGCATAGCGAAGCAATCCAGAACGATGGCTGACGCAGCACTGGATTGCTTCGCTGCGCTCGCAATGACGATCAGCCCGATCAGCCATGCGCGATTCCCTCGTAAAGATCATCCCAACCCGGATTCAGCGCCTCGATCAGCGCCAGCTTCTTCGCGCGCGATCCGGCCTTGATCTGTTTCTCGCGACCGATCGCGGATTCCATATCATACGCCATTTCATACCAGACCAGCGCCTTGCACCCGTAGCGCCGCGTAAATCCGTCAACTGCGCCTTCGCGGTGTTGCCACGCACGCTGCGGCAAGCCTGAAGTCACACCAGTATACAGCGTCCCGTTGCGCCCACTCGCCACGATGTAAACGGCAGGCGACCTCTCGCGCACCATCACTCACCCCACCCCGTCATTGCGAGCATAGCGAAGCAATCCAGAATGCCCGGCATCG
>QFNN01000004.1 GCA_003240855.1 Sphingomonas sanxanigenens | reverse complement strand
GCGATCGGGCCGTCGCCGCTCACAGCGCGTCCATGACGAGCTTCACGCCCAGCGCGATCATCAGCACATAGACGATGACGTAGAAGCTCTGGTTGTTGACGCGGCGGATGAGCCAGACGCCCGCCAGCGTCGAGGCGATCGCGACAGGCATGAGCGCAGCGGAAATCATCAGATTGGCGCGCGTGAACTGACCAAGCGCGAGATAGGCGGGCACCTTGGCCCAGTTGGTCAGCGCGAAGCAGATCGCAGCGGTGCCGACATATTCCAGATGCGGCAGCCGTTTCGGCGCGACCCACATCTGGAAGGGCGGGCTGCCGGCATGGGCGATCTGGCTGGCGAAGCCCGTCGCCACGCCGAACAGCGCCCCGACCCAGTCAGGCGAGGAGGACGGCGCGGGCGAACGGCCGCCGCGTTCGAGATAGAGGCGCCACAGCCCGAACAGGATCGAGATCATCCCGATCGTCCCCATCACCGCTTCTTCGCGCAGCAGCGCAGCGAAGGCCCAGCCGATAGCGACGCCGACAAGCGCGCCGGGCATCATCACCCTGATGATCCGCCCGTTCCAGCTATGCCGGAAGCTCCAGACGCTGACGACATCCTGCACGATGAGGATGGGCAGCAAGATCGCGGCGGCGGTGACCGGCGGGACGACGAACGCCAGGATCGGCGTGCCCAGCGCCCCCAGCCCCGCAAATCCGCCCTTGGCGAGGCCGACGAGCGTGACGGCGATGACGGCGGCGACAATGAAGGCGGGATCGGGAACCATCGCCCAACGTTTAGGGCAGTCGGGCCGCCGCCGTCACGCCTTCCGTCGCGTCCGCACCCACGCAATCCGCGTCCGATCGTCCAGCGTCATTCCGACGGACAGTTGCCGGCGCGCTTCTCGGTCCTGCCGCCAGGCAGATACCAGGTCGACTCGCCCTCGGCGCTCGCGTCGTTCTGGTAGAAGCAGACCTGCGCATCCTTGCCGTCGGGCGTGATCGCGACCGTCCAGTTGTGGAAGCCGCAATTATGCGCCTCGCAGCCCCAGGCAAGCAGGCGTCCGTCCTTGAGCACGATCGGCGCATTGGGGCCGTTCGAGGTGAAAACGAACTTGCGCACCCCCGCATCACCGACGGTAGCGGCGACCGCGGCCTTCACGCTCGGCTGATCGAGGAAGGTGCGCCCTTCCACCTTGTCGAACGGATATTTGCCGACATAGGCGGAGAGCAGGCCGGCGGCGGGCGGCGATGCCGGCGCGGCGGCGTTGGCGGCCGCATCATTGCCGGCATCGGACGCGGCGGCGGCGAGATCGGCCGCATTGTCCCCCGAATCCAGGAAGTCATTGCTCATGGGCGCGGCGGCATTGGCGTCGGCAGGCTCGACCGGCGCCTTGCTGCAACCGGCGGCGAGCAGCAGGGCGAGCGGTGCAGCGGCGATCAACAGGCGTTGGTTCATAAGTCTCTCCCTGTTTGCGGCATTTCAGTGAAAGTCGCGAAAATCAGTTGGTTAGCTCGACGAAGTTGACAAAGTTGACAGGCTGGAGCGTCGATTCTCAACGCGCGCCCGCGGCGCGCATCGCGGCGGGTGCGGCGAGGCGGAAGCGGACGGACATGCACGAGCGTAAAGCATGGCGCGAGTGAAGCAGAAAAGCCGGGCGTAGGACAGCATCGCGTGCGCGGCCGGCACGGCGGATCAGGGCGCGTTGGGGACAGCGTTGATCGATATTGATTTTTGTACAAGTTTCTGTACATATGTCGACGTGGAAATCCTCAGCTCCTCCGAAGTCCGCGCCAATATCAAGGCGGTGATGGACCGCGTGGTCGCCGACAAGGCGCCGATCGGCATTTCGCGCCAGAAGGGCGAGGGCGTGGTGATGATCGCGCAGAGCGAATGGGATTCGATCGAGGAGACGCTGTACCTGCTGGCTTCGCCCGCCAATGCCAAGCGCTTGCTGGAAAGCATTGCCGAGCTTGAGGCCGGGAATGGCGTCGCGCGTCAGTTGATCGAGCCGTGAAGCTGACTTTCTCGTCCCGTGCGTGGGACGAGTATCTCTATTGGCAAGGCGAGGACGCCAAGATCGTCGAGCGCGTCAATGCGCTGATCAAGGAATGCATGCGCGATCCGTTTCGCGGGACGGGCAAGCCTGAGCCGCTGGCGCAGAACATGTCAGGCTGGTGGTCCCGCCGGATCAATCGTGAGCATCGGCTGGTGTATCGGGTGACGGGGAGTGGCGATGCACAGGCGCTGGAAGTGGCGCAGTGCCGGTATCATTATTGACAGATTTGAACTTGCTTCAGCCGTCCCGCAAAAAACACTTCCCTACAATGATTCGTTTGGCTTATGCAGGTTCAACGGGCGGGGGTAAAATGGTTCCAGATCTGTTAGACAGCTCGATTACCGAGCTTATCAATCAGCAAGCAGAGCTGCTTGAAGACAAGCTGAAATGCGATGTAATTTTCTATCACGGCAGTATATATCCGCAATATTTTAGGCACTTCCGAAATTTCGTCGAAGTAGTGAAAAATACCAGCAAGAGAACTGAGAGCGCGGTCGCAATCGTATTGCGAACGGGTGGAGGTTCGGCTGAAACAACCGAGCGCATGGTTGGTGTTTTGCGAGCGCACTATGACCAAGTCAATTTTGTCATACCCGATGTAGCCATGTCAGCGGGCACCATTTTTTGCATGGCTGGCGACAAAATATACATGGATTACGCATCAAGCTTGGGACCGATTGATCCGCAAGTTCCAACCCCCGATACGGGCGATTACGTGCCTGCCTTAGGCTACCTTGATAAGGTTGCAGAGATTACCAATAAAGGGGCCCTGACGCCCGCCGATGTGGTTCTCTTAAAAAGCATAGATCTGGCCAAGCTGGCGCTCTTTGAGCAGGGGCGCGACTTATCGATTGATCTACTGAAAAAATGGCTGGTCCAGTACAAATTTAAAGATTGGAAGGTGCATCGGACGACCAACCCGGGCGCAGCTGTCACCGATGCGGAGAAGGCCGACCGGGCAGAGGAAATCGCTCGAGAGCTGGCAAATCATAAGCGCTGGCGGTCACATGGTCGAAATCTCGACGTGGTAAAGCTCGCAGAGCTTAGGATTGAGATTGATGACTATTCAAAAGACCCCGACCTGACGCAAGCGATCCGGGGATATAACGACCCCTTAACGGGTTATGTCGATAGATTGAAGCTTCCATTCTATCTCCACAGCCGCCATGTGGCGTTCTGAGAGGACCGTATATGAGCCTGACCGACAAAGTGCGAGAAACCCTCGCAGCTCAACGGGCTGAGGGGTATGCCAATGACCCGATCGCAGCAGCAGAGCGTCTAGCTGATCAGTATGCAGACATTAAGCCCACGCCCTACATTGTTCCGATCGAACGATTTGTGGGGATGGCTGTCGAGTTCGACTTGGAGCGTCCAATTCCTCACGCACTTTGATCAAACTGAGCACACATACGCGGCCTAGGTAGCGTGACTTAGTCACGCTCCCGTCCGCCGGCGCCCATGTAAAGCTCGCGGCCGGTTTCGTTGTAGAGCTCGCTCATCTTGGCCATGCCGACCTCGGCGTCCTCCGCCGCGATGAACGTCTCCGCTCCGGCATTCTGCTTCGCGGCGAAGCTCGCGAGTTCGATATCGCGTCCATCCCCCGGGTGGCCGCTATTTGCGGCCCTGCCGGCAGCAAAGTCCCGCACCTCTTGCGTGATCTTCATCGAGCAGAACTTCGGCCCGCACATCGAGCAGAAATGCGCGGTCTTGGCGCCTTCGGCGGGGAGCGTCTGATCGTGATATTTCTCCGCCGTGTCGGGATCGAGCGACAGGTTGAACTGGTCGCGCCAGCGGAACTCGAAGCGGGCGCGGCTTAGCGCGTCGTCGCGCAGCTTGGCCGCCGGGTGGCCCTTGGCGAGATCGGCGGCGTGCGCGGCGAGCTTGTAAGTGACGACGCCGACTTTCACGTCGTCGCGATCGGGCAGGCCGAGATGCTCCTTGGGCGTGACGTAGCAAAGCATCGCCGTGCCGTACCAGCCGATCATCGCCGCGCCGATGCCGCTGGTGATATGGTCGTAGCCCGGCGCGATATCGGTGGTCAGCGGCCCGAGCGTGTAGAAAGGCGCCTCGCCGCAGGCGGCGAGCTGCTTGTCCATATTCTCCTTGATCTTGTGCATCGGCACATGGCCGGGGCCTTCGATCATCACCTGCACATCCTGTTCCCAGGCGCGCTTCGTCAGCTCGCCCAGCGTATAGAGCTCGGCGAACTGGGCTTCGTCATTGGCGTCGGCGATCGATCCGGGGCGCAGGCCGTCGCCCAGCGAATAGGCGATGTCATAGGCCTTCATGATCTCGGTGATCTCGTCGAAGCGCTCGTAGAGGAAGCTCTCCTTGTGATGCGCGAGGCACCATTTCGCCATGATCGATCCGCCGCGCGAGACGATGCCGGTGACGCGCTTCGCAGTGAGCGGGATATAGGGCAGGCGCACGCCCGCATGGATGGTGAAATAGTCGACGCCCTGCTCGGCCTGCTCGATCAGCGTGTCGCGGAAGATCTCCCACGTCAGATCCTCGGCGATGCCGCCGACCTTCTCCAGCGCCTGATAGATGGGCACGGTGCCGATCGGCACGGGCGAGTTGCGGATGATCCATTCGCGCGTGTCGTGGATGTTGCGGCCGGTCGACAGGTCCATCACCGTGTCGGCGCCCCAGCGGATCGACCAGACGAGCTTGTCGACCTCGCTCGCCACGTCCGACGCGACGGCGCTGTTGCCGATGTTGGCGTTGATCTTGACGAGGAAGTTGCGGCCGATCGCCATCGGCTCGCTTTCCGGGTGGTTGATGTTGCTCGGGATGATCGCGCGGCCCCGCGCCACCTCGTCGCGGACGAATTCGGGGGTGACATGATCGGGGATCGAAGCGCCCCAATCCTGCCCGTCGCGGACCAGCGCTTCCTTCAGCGCATCGCGGCCCATATTCTCGCGGATGGCGACATACTCCATCTCGGGCGTGACGATGCCGCGACGCGCATAGTGCATCTGGCTGACATTCATGCCCGCCCTGGCGCGGAGCGGCCTGCGCCCGGTGGCGGGGAAGCGGGGGACGCCGCCCGAACGATCGGGGCCGAGCTGGCCATTATCCTCGGGGCGGACGTCGCGACCGTCATAGGCCTCCACATCCCCGCGTCCCTCGATCCACTGGCGGCGAAGCTGGGGGAGGCCCGCCATGATGTCGATCGTCGCGGCGGGATCGGTATAGGGGCCGCTCGTGTCATAAACGCGCAGCGCCGGCTCGCCCGACGACGGTTCCAGATCGATCTCGCGCATCGCGACCTTCAGCGGGCCGACATGAACCTTGCGGCTGCCGCGGATCGGGCCGGTGGTGACTTTCAGCTCGGTGCGGGCGGGGATGTCGGCCATGGTCTCAAACTCCTAGTAACGGAGATTGAGCGGCCTGCTCGATGGTCCCCAGGACCATTTGCGCTGTCCGCTCCCTCCGCCGGTGTAAACCGGATCAGGTTCAGCGGGTCGCGGCCGATCAGCCGCCTCTCAGCCGCTCGCGCGGCCCCCCGGGGATGCAGCGACTGTAGGCGGCTTTGCAGGCGGTGGGAAGCCTCGTCTTTGGCTGCACGCGCCGTCCCGAAATGGAGCGGGCGGAGAAGCCGATTTCCGCGCGGGCGACAAATGCGCTAACCGGGCGCGATGGACGGTTCGATGCGCTGCGACCTCGCCATACTTGGCGGCGGGCTTGCCGGCGGGTTGATCGCGCACGCGCTGAGCGTGCGGCGGCCCGATCTGTCGTTGCGGCTGATCGAGGCGCAGCCGGTGCTGGGCGGCGGGCGCGTCTGGGCTTTCCCCGCCAATGATATCGAGCCCGAGCATCGCTGGATCGTGGAGCCTTTCCTGTCGCGGACGTGGAATGGCTATGACGTCGTCTTTCCCGCGCATCGCCGGTCGCTTGGCGTCCGCTACCATGCCGTGCGCCCGGCCGAGCATGACGCCGGGCTGCGGCGCGTTCTGACGCCCGAGACCCCCGTCCACGCCCGGATCGCGCGCGCTTCGGCGACGCGCGTCGTGCTGGCGAACGGGCGGACGATCGACGCGGCCGGCGTCATCGACGCGCGCGGTCCGGGCGATCTGGGGCTGCTCGACGTCCGCTGGCGCAAATATCTGGGGCGCGAGCTGCTGCTCGATCGGCCGCACGGGATCGCGATGCCGATCGTGATGGACGCAGCGACGCCGCAGCAGGATGGCTGCCACTTCATGCAGGTGCTGCCGCTCGACAGGCGGCGGCTGTTCGTCGCCGCCTGCTATTTTAGCGACCGGCGGCTGGCCGATGCCCACCAGATGCGCCGCCGGATCGACGATTATGCCGACCAGAATGGCTGGCGCGTCGGCGAAATGACGGCGGAGGAGGCGGGCGTAACGCCGATGCTGCTCGACGGCGGCTTCGACGGCTATTGGGAATCGGGGGGCGAGCATGCCGCCAAGGCCGGCGCGCGCGCCGCCTTGCTCCATCCCGCGACCGGCGCCGCCGTCGCCGACGCAGTGCGGCTGGCCGCATATGTCGCGGAACTGCCCGACCTCGCCGGCCCCGCGCTCCACGAGGCGCTGCGCGTCCATGCGGCCCGCGCCTGGGGCGAGCGGAGTTTCTACCGCATGGTCGCCAAGATGCTGTTCCACATCGCCGACGACGATGCGCGCTATCGCCTGTTCGAGCGGCTTTATCGCCTGCCGCCCAAACTGATCGACCGCTTCAACGCGATGCAGTCGACGCCCGCCGACAAGCTGCGCATCCTTGCGGGACGCCCCTCGCTGCCCCTATCGCAGACCTTCAGGGCCTTGATGGGGAGCGAACGATGAGGATTGCCGTCTATTGCGGATCGAGCCTGGGGAACGACCCCGTCCACGCCGATGCGGCGCGCGAGCTGGGCGCGATGCTGGCGGAGGCGGGAATCGGGCTGGTCTATGGCGGCGGCAATGTGGGCCTGATGGGGGTGCTGGCCGACGCGACGCTGGCCCGCGGCGGCGAGGTGATCGGCGTGATTCCGCAGGCGCTGGTCGATCGCGAAGTCGCGCACAAGGGCTGCAGCGAGCTTCACGTCACCGCCGACATGCACGAACGCAAGGCGCTGATGGCGGAAAAGGCCGACGCCTTCGTCGCGCTGCCCGGCGGGATCGGCACGATGGAGGAACTGTTCGAGGTGTGGACCTGGGGGCAGCTCGGCTGGCATCCCAAACCGTGCGCGATCGTCAATGTCGCGGGCTATTATGACGCGCTGGTGGATTTCCTCGACGGCGCGGTGCGATCGGGATTCCTGACGCAGGATCATCGATCGATGCTGATCGAGGTGGGCGCGGTGGCGGACCTGCTCGACCGGCTGGGCGACTATATCCCGCCCCAGGTCGGCAAGTGGATCGGGCGCGAGGATATTTAAGGCGCGCAAACCCTGCGGCCCCTGGTGGAGCCAGCCGCCGCTCAACGCGCGTCAGCCCCCGGCGCCCGATGAAAAGAGATTGAGGACGAGCACGCCCGCAAGGATTAGCCCGATGCCGGCGATCGCCGGCCAGTCGAGCCGCTGTCCGAACAGCGCCAGCCCGATGATCGAAATGGCGACGATGCCGACGCCTGACCAGATCGCATAGGCGACGCCCACCGGGATCGTGCGCAGCGCGAGCGACAGGCAGTAGAAGGCGACGCCATAGCCAATGAGCGTGACGATCGCCGGCCACGGCCGCGTGAACCCTTCCGACGCCTTGAGCGCGGACGTCGCGATCACTTCCGCCGCAATCGCGACGCCGAGCATGACAGCGGCGTTCATCGGCGGCCGCGCCGGGAAAAGGCGATGAACGGGCATCTGGCGGCGGCGATCGGCATGATCCCGCCTATAGGCCGGGCGGCGCTGCTCTTGAAAGCCCTCGATGCGCGCCCAAGAAAGGGCCGGATGAAACGCCGGATGAAACGATTGCTGATTTTCGCGCCGCTGCTGATGCTCGCATCCTGCGCGACGCCCGAGACACGGGTGCGCAACGCGCTCGAAAATGCAGGCCTGTCCCCGCGCATGTCGGAATGTATGGCGAAGAAGATGGTCGCCAAACTGTCGATCGGCCAGCTTCGCCGGCTGGGCGAAGTCGCCCGGGCAGGCAAGGCGCGCAACGTTCAGGACTTCCTCGACGCCATCGGGGCGATCGACGATCCCCAGACGGTTTCCGTTACGACTCGTGCGGCGCTGAGCTGCAGCCTGAAGCTCTGAGGATGGTCGCGCCGGCCCCGTTCGACGCATGCACAATGCGCAACTGGCGAAAGCCGGACTTTTCTTGCGGGCCAAGCTATGCTTTAGCCGCCCGCGACTCCCTACCAACAGCGGAAGCCCCCAGATGAACATCCACGAATATCAGGCCAAGGAACTGCTTGCGAAGTTCGGTGTGCCGGTCCCGGCCGGATATGCCGCGATGAGCGTGGAGGAGGCCGTCGAAGCCTCGAAAAAGCTGCCCGGGCCGCTTTATGTCGTGAAGGCCCAGATTCATGCGGGCGGTCGCGGCAAGGGCAAGTTCAAGGAGCTTCCGCCCGAGGCGAAGGGCGGCGTCCGCCTCGCCAAAACCGAAGAGGAAGTGCGCGCGGCGGCCGCCGACATGCTCGGCAACACGCTCGTCACCGTCCAGACCGGCGAGCATGGCAAGCAGGTCAACCGTCTCTATGTGACCGACGGCGTCGACATTGCGAAGGAGTTCTACCTCGCTCTCCTCGTCGACCGCGCCACGGGCCGCGTCGCGTTCGTCGTCTCGACCGAAGGCGGCATGGACATCGAGACGGTCGCGCATGACACGCCCGAGAAGATCCATACCTTCGACGTCGATCCCGCGACCGGCTTCATGCCGCACCACGGCCGCGCCGTCGCCGCCGCGCTGGGGCTGACCGGCGACCTCGCCAAGCAGGCCGAGAGCCTGGCCGGCAAGGTTTACAACGCCTTCCTCGGCACCGACGCCGCGCAGATCGAGATCAACCCGCTCGCGGTCACCGACGACGGCAAGCTGACGGTGCTCGACGCCAAGGTCGGTTTCGATTCCAACGCGATGTTCCGTCACAAGGATCTGATGGAGCTGCGCGACGAGACCGAAGAGGATCCGATGGAGCTGGAGGCGTCGAAATACGACCTCGCCTACATCAAGCTCGACGGCGACATCGGCTGCATGGTCAACGGCGCAGGCCTCGCCATGGCGACGATGGACATCATCAAGCTGAACGGCATGTTCCCGGCCAACTTCCTCGACGTCGGCGGCGGCGCGAGCAAGGAGAAGGTGACGGCGGCGTTCAAGATCATCCTGAGCGACCCGGCGGTGAAGGGCATCCTCGTCAACATCTTCGGCGGGATCATGCGCTGCGACATCATCGCCGACGGCATCGTCGCGGCCGCGAAGGAAGTGAACCTGGCGGTGCCGCTGGTCGTCCGCCTCGAAGGCACCAACGTCCAGCAGGGCAAGGACATTTTGGCGAATAGCGGCCTGCCGATCGTCGCGGCCAACGATCTGGGCGACGCCGCCCAGAAGATCGTCGCAGAGGTGAAGAAGGTCGCCTGATTGTTGGCGTCGCCCCGGCTTCCGGCCGGGGCCCGGCCGGGCTGGATTCCGGGCCATGGCCGGAATGACGAGAATGGAGGGAATGCAATGAAGATCCTTGTCCCCGTGAAGCGGGTCATCGATTACAATGTGAAGCCGCGGGTGAAGGCCGACGGGACCGGGGTGGACCTGGCCAACGTCAAGATGAGCATGAACCCGTTCGACGAGATCGCGGTCGAGGAAGCCATCCGCCTGAAGGAAAAGGGCACGGCGACCGAGATCGTCGTCGTCTCGATCGGGCCGGCCAAGGCGCAGGAAACGCTGCGCACGGCGCTTGCGATGGGCGCCGACCGCGCGATCCTGATCCAGACCGACGACGAGGTCGAGCCGCTGGGCGTCGCCAAGCTGCTCGCCAAGGTCGTGGCGGAAGAGACTCCGGGGCTCGTCATCCTCGGCAAGCAGGCGATCGACGACGACAGCAACCAGACCGGCCAGATGCTGGCCGCGCTGCTCGGCTGGGCGCAGGGCACCTTCGCCTCGAAGGTCGAGATCGAGGGTGACGCCGTGAAGGTGACGCGCGAGGTCGATGGCGGCCTCGAGACCGTCAGCCTGAAGGCCCCCGCGATCATCACCACCGATCTTCGCCTCAACGAGCCGCGCTACGCCTCGCTGCCCAACATCATGAAGGCGAAGTCCAAGCCGCTCGCGACCAAGGCCCCCGCCGATTACGGCGTGGACATTGCGCCGCGCCTCAAGACGCTGCACGTGGCCGAGCCGGCCAAGCGTTCGGCGGGCGTGAAGGTCGCCGATGTGGACGAACTGGTAGCCAAGCTTAAGGCGATGGGAGTGGCGGCATGAAGACGCTGGTTTGGGTCGAACATGAAGGCGGCGCGGTCAAGGACGCGACGCTGAGCGCGGTTACCGCCGCATCGAAGCTGGGCGAAGTCCATCTGCTGGTCGCTGGCAAGGATGTCGGCGGCGTCGCGGAAGCGGCGGCGAAGATCGCGGGCGTGGGCAAGGTCCATGTCGCGGACGACGCGGCCTATGATCATGCGCTGGCAGAGAATGTCGCGCCGCTGATCGTCGAGCTGATGGGCCATCACGACGCCTTCGTCGCGCCCGCCACCTCGACGGCCAAGAATATCGCGCCGCGCGTCGCGGCCCTGCTCGACGTGATGCAGATCAGCGACATCCTCTCGGTCGAGAGTGCGGACACGTTCACGCGCCCGATCTATGCGGGCAATGCGATCGCCACGGTGCAGTCGTCGGACGCCAAGAAGGTGATCACCGTGCGCGGCACCGCCTTCGACAAGGCGGCCAAGGACGGCGGTTCGGGCACGATCGAGGCCGTGGGCTCGACCGGCGACAAGGGGCTTTCGAGCTTCGTCGGCGCCGAGATCTCCAAGTCCGAGCGGCCTGAACTGACCTCGGCCAAGATCATCGTGTCGGGCGGGCGCGCGCTGCAGAACAGCGAGAACTTCCACGCGATCATCGAGCCCCTGGCCGACAAGCTGGGCGCGGGCGTCGGCGCATCGCGCGCCGCGGTCGACGCGGGCTATGTCCCCAACGACTATCAGGTCGGCCAGACCGGCAAGATCGTCGCCCCCGAAGTCTATATCGCGGTCGGCATTTCGGGCGCGATCCAGCATCTCGCGGGCATGAAGGACAGCAAGACCATCATCGCGATCAACAAGGACGAGGACGCGCCGATCTTCCAGGTCGCCGACATTGGACTGGTGGGCGATCTGTTCAAGGTCGTGCCGGAACTGACCAGCAAGCTCTGATCCTGATCGGACCTTAAAAAAAAGGGGCGGCGTCCACGGCGGACGCCGCCCCTTTTTCATGTCCGGTCGCCCGATCAGGCGAGAACGGCGGCGCGGCGGCGGCGGAAGCCCGCGCCGGCAAGGCCGAAGCCGGCGATCAGCATGGCCCAGGTCGCCGGTTCGGGAACGCCGGCATTGGCGGCCGGGTAACGGCCGGGATTGCCAAGGTCGGCGGGCGTGCTGGGCGCATAGACCGAGCCGAACAGGTCGCCCATCGCAGCGTCGACGAAGCTGGTCCCGCCGACGACGAGGTTGCGGCTGACGCCGCGCGTCGTGCCGGAATAGGCCACGCTGTCGACCAGCGTCGCGGCGCTCTGCACGGTCGAGCTGTAGATGTTGATCGTATCTTCACCGCCAAGGTTCGAGTTGCCGCCGATCGAAAAGACCTTCACGCTCGCTGACAGCCCCCAATAGCTGCGGAAGGCGTCGGCGGTCATTTCAGTCAGGATCGCCGATTCGCCGGCCGCGAGCGAGCCGAAGGCCGAACCGAAATTGACCGGATTATTGGGATTGTCGTCATTATACGACCAGTTTGAGACGTCGACGGCAATCGCGCCGAGATTGGTGATCTCGAGAAACTCGCGCGAGCCGGACGCCGCGCCCTGATACATGAACTCCGTGATCTTGACGGCGGCTGCGGCGGGCGCGGCCATGGCCATGATCGGGGCGGCGAGCAGACAAGCAAGTTGAGCAGTGCGGCGCATCATTTCCTCCTCCAATGGTGCGAGGATCGCCTATGCAGCCCGAATGACGCCGAAATGACGCCATGACGTCATTCAAAAGACAGGCCTATTTCCGATCGGCCGGCAGAAAGCGCAGCAGCGCGAAACCAGCGATCGCGGAGATGAGCGAGCCGCCGAGCACGCCGATCTTGACCTCGTCGGCCAGCAACGGATCGCTGAAGGCCAGGCCGCCGATGAACAGGCTCATCGTGAAACCGATTCCGCAGAGCAGCGCGATGCCGTAGATCTGCCCCCAGCCGGCGTTGCCCGGCCGCTCGGCGAGCCCCGCCGCCACGGCAAGGCGGACGGCCCCGAAAATGCCGATCTGCTTGCCCAGGAACAGGCCCAGCGCAATGCCGAGCGGCAATGGTGCGAAAACCGCGTCAGCCCCCATCCCCGCGAAGGAAACGCCGGCATTGGCGAAGCCGAACAAGGGGACGATCACAAAAGCGACAAGGGGGTGCAGCCCATGTTCGAGCTCGTGGAGCGGCGAATCCTTCGCATCCGGCGCATCCGATGTCCCGCTGATCGGAATGGTCAGCGCCGCGAGCACGCCCGCTATCGTGGCATGGACGCCGGAGGACAGGATCGCCAGCCAGAGCAGCAGGAAGCCGGCGAGATAGGGGATGAGCGACCGGACGCCCGCGCGGTTCATCAGCATCATGCAGACCAGGACGAGCGCCGCAAGGCCAAGCGCGGCGAGGTTCAGTCCCTTGGTATAGGCGATCGCGATGATCGCCACCGCGCCCATATCGTCGACGATCGCGACAGTGGTGAGGAACAGCTTGAGCGCGGCGGGCGCGCGCGAGCCGAGCAGCGCGAGCACGCCGATCGCGAAAGCAATGTCGGTGGCGGCCGGAATCGCCCAGCCCGCTGCAAGATCGCTCTGGCCGCGCGTCGCCAGCAGAAAGACGATGGCGGGCATCAGCATCCCCGCCCCCGCCGCCACCATCGGCAGCACCCGGTCGCTCCAGCGCGCCAGTTCGCCGTCGATGAACTCGCGCTTGATCTCAAGTCCCACGAGCAGGAAGAACAGCGCCATCAGCCCGTCGTTGATCCAGAGGTGGACGGTCATCGGGCCGATCTTGTCGGCAAGGACCGGGCCGGTCTCGATATGGAGCAGCGAGAAATAATCCTCTGCGACGCCCGGAATATTGGCGGCGATCAGCGCGGCCAGCGCCGACAGGATGAGCAATATGCCCGCACCCGCCTCGGTCGCGAGGAAATCGAGCAAGGTCGCATAACCCCTCTGCCGCGCGGGGCCGCCGCCCGTTTTTGCCATTTCGTCAACTCCTTCGCTGGGTTATCGAACTGACCCGTGAACGCCAGCGATGCAAGCCTTTCCGATCGGATCGTCACCCGGCTGAGGCCGCTCCTCCGCTGGTGGCGCATTCGCGTCGTCGAGACCGTCGACCATCATGACGTGCGCGACAGGCTGAGCGAGGATAGCTGCTGGTCGCCGCGCTATCTGTTCATGACGATCCTGTCGGCGGGCATCGCGGTGCTCGGCCTGTTGCTGTCCTCGCCTGCCGTTGTGATCGGGGCGATGCTTATCAGCCCCTTGATGGGGCCGATATTGGGGCTGGGCTTCGCGCTCGCCGCCTTCAACTATCAGGACATGATGCGGTCGCTGCGCGCGCTGGCCTTCGGCGCGCTGCTGGCCGTGATCTTCACGGCGGCGATCGTGCTGATGTCGCCCCTGCAGACGATCACGCCCGAGATCGCGGCGCGGACGCGGCCCAATCTCTTCGACCTTGTCGTCGCCATCCTGTCAGCGATGGCCGGCAGCTATGCGATGATCCGCGGGCGCGAAGGCGCGATCGTCGGCGTCGCGATCGCAACCGCGCTGATGCCGCCGCTGGCGACCGTCGGCTTCGGCCTCGCGACGATGAACGGCACCGTTTTCGGCGGGGCGCTGCTGCTGTTCCTGACCAACTTCGTCGCCATCGCGCTGACCGCTTCGGTCATGGCGCGGCTTTATGGCTTCGCCGGCGCAATGGCGCCGGACAAGACGCGGTTGCAGGTCGCGCTGGTCGCGATCGTCTTTGTCGCGCTTGCCGTGCCCTTGGGCTTCACGCTGCGCAATCTGGCGTGGGAAAGCGTGGTCGCGCGGCAAGCGCAGACGGCGATCGGCCAGCAATTCGCCCGCAATGCGCGGACCAGCGACATCGTCATCGATTATTCGGCGAGTCCGCTCACCGTGCGCGCCGTGGTGTTCACGCCCGAGTTCGTCGGCGATGCAAGCGCCAAGGCGCAGGAAGCGCTCGCCCGCCTGACGGGGCATCAAGTAAGCGTCGAGATCGATCAGGTGCGGACGGGATCGACCCCGGGCAGCGCCGAGCGTGCGCAGATCGACGCCGCCGAGGCCAGCGCCAATGCCCAGCGCGCGGCCGATGCGCTGGCCGGGCAGCTCGCTCTCGTCGCCGGCGTGCCGATCGAGCAGGTGACGATCGACCGCGACCATCGCCACGCCGTTGTGCGCGCAACGCCGCTGCCCGGAGCTGGCCTCGCCGCCTATCGCGCGCTCGAAGCGCGCGTCGCGGCGGGCCAGTCGGGATGGACGATCGAGCTTGTGCCGCCCCTGCTGCCGCTTCCCGCAGTGACGATCGACGCCGGGGGCAAGCCCGATCCGCGCGCAATCGCCACGCTGGCCTGGGCGAGTCGGCGGACGGGCATAGGCCTCCAGGTCGCAGGGCCCGAAGCGGAAACGACGATCCTGGCCGAGGCGCTGGCGGCGGCGGGTGCGACGGCGCCGACGACGGAGGCGCGCGATCTTTCGATCAACTGGGCGCTTCCGGGTGCCGGGGCCACGCCTCTGCGCTGACCGCGGCGGGCGAACCTCTTGCGCCCGCACGGCAAATTGCCGATCATTCCGCCACCGATCGGGGGGAAGCGGCAAAATGGGGGCAGGCTGGGGTCTGTGGCTGCTGGACAGCGCCGTCCATGAACTTGTGCTGTTCGCCGCCGCCTTCATTCTGCTTGGCGGCATCGACGATCTGGCGACCGACCTCATCTGGATCGGGCGCACCTTGTGGCGTCGGCTGTTCGTCTATTCGGTCCACCGCCGCGCCGATGCGGGCACGCTGACGCCTTCCGCAGCGCCGGGGCTGATCGCGATCTTCGTCCCCGCCTGGCGCGAGGCGGCGGTGATCGGGCCGATGATCGAAACCGCGATCGATCGCTTCGGCGACGGCGACTGGCGGCTTTATGTCGGCTGCTATCCGAACGATCCGGCGACGATCGAGGCGGTGGCGCGGATCGCCGCGACCGAGCCGCGCATCCGGCTCGTCGTCGGCGGAAAGGCCGGGCCGACGACCAAGGCCGACAATCTCAACCGCTTGTGGGCGGCCCTGATGCGCGACGAAGCGCGCGAGGACCGGCAGGCCAAGGCCGTCGTGCTCCACGATGCCGAAGATGTCGTCCATCCCGCCGAGATACCGTTGTTCCAGGCGCTCGCCGATCGTTTCGATCTGATCCAGTTGCCGGTGATGCCGCTGATCCCCGGCGAAGGCGGCTATTGGCGGCGCTTCATCTCGGGCCATTACGCCGATGAGTTCGCCGAGGCGCATGGCAAGATGCTCGTCGTGCGCGAGGCGATCGGCGCGGCCATCCCTTCCGCCGGGGTCGGCTGCGCCTTCTCGCGCCGGGCGCTGGCGCGGATCGCGCTGCTCCACAATGGCCGACCGTTCGAGGCGGCGAGCGTGACCGAGGATTATGAACTGGGCCTCACCATCTCGGCGATGCGGGGGCGCGGGGCCTTTATCCGCCTGCCCGGTCGGCGCGGCGGCGCGGCGGTGGCGGTGCGTGCGCATTTCCCCGAGACATGGGATGCGGCGATCCGCCAGAAAGCGCGCTGGATGACCGGCATCGCGCTCGACGGCTGGGACAGGCTGGGGTGGAGCGGCGGACTCGCCGAGCGCTGGATGCGGCTGCGCGACCGGCGATCGGTTTTCGCCGCGATCGTCCTGCTTGCCGCCTATATGGGCGGATTGGGCTGGCTGATCCTCCACGCGGTCGCCCCTGCTGGATACGCCTTCATTCCCTATGGACCGGCTTCGACGACGCTGTTCGCCGCGACGACGGCCTTGCTGGGCTGGCGGCTGGCGATGCGCTTCGCCTTCGTTTCCCATGTTTACGGGCCGCGCGAAGGGCTGCGATCGCTGCCGCGCGTCGTTGCGGCCAACGTGATCGCCATCCTCGCCGCGCGTCGCGCGATGGCGCATTATGTCGCGCGGATACGCGGTGCGCGCCTCGTCTGGGAAAAGACCGATCATATCTTTCCCGCGCGGGTGCCGACCGAATGAGACGACGGGGGCGGGGGCGGCCGATCCGCTTCATCATCCTCGTCACCGCGCTCTGGGCGGGTGGTCGCGCGCTGGTCGTCTGGCCCGGCATGGGCGCGCCCTGGCGCGCGCCGCGCTTCGCCTACGCGCCGGCGCTGCCGCCGATACCGGCAGCCGGGCGGTTGAAAAGGCAGAGGCCGTCGCCGGCGCGGCGCTGGCCGATCGCACCGTCAGGCGAAACGCCATCCCTGCTCGCACACGCCGCGCCCGTTGCGCCTGAACGCGCAGGCTATGACGGGCGGCAGTTCGCGCAGCATATCGCCTATATTCAGGGCTATGGCACGCCGCCCGCGCTGGCGCGGATGATCTTCACCGGCGGCGGCCGACCCGGCGCGCGCGCCGTTCCCGCCGACCGCCGTCTGCTGAGCGAAGGCGGCGGGCGACTGAGTTTTTCCGGCTGGGGCATATTGCGCGCCGGCGGCGGCGCCAATCTCGCCGGCGGCGCGGGGCAGCTCGGCGGATCGCAGGCCGGGCTGCGCGCCGCGCTCACGCTCGGCCGCTCGCGCGATATGGCTTTGTTCGGCCGCGTATCGAGCCCGCTGTCGACGCCCGGCGGGCGCGAGGCGGCGCTGGGGCTGGAATGGCGACCGCTGAAGGCCGTGCCCATCCGGTTCGCCGCCGAACGGCGCCAGTCGATCGGCGGCGGGCGCAACGCCTTCGCGCTCGGCCTGTTCGGCGGGATCGGCCCAAAACCGTTGACGCACGGCTTCTCGCTCGACGCCTACGGGCAAGCGGGAATGGTCGGCGCGCGGCGGCGCGACGGCTATATCGACGGCGCTCTGCGGGTGGAGCGCGAGCTGGTCAGCGCGGGCGCGCTCAGCATCTCGGCGGGGGCAGGCGCGTGGGGCGGAATGCAGCCGGGCGTCGCGCGGCTCGACATCGGTCCGCAGATCGTGGCGCGCGTGCCGACGGCCGGCGCGACGCTGCGCCTCGGCTTTGAATGGCGGCAGCGCATCGGCGGGCATGCGCGGCCCGGTTCCGGCCCCGTCTTTTCGGTTGGGACCGATTTCTGACGCGCAAGATGTTTCCCCTCCCCGCCCAATCGATCTAGGAAGGAAGCGCCGGCCAGCGCCGGCGGGATGACCGGGGCGCACGCTTGGACCTTTATCTGCCCATCGCCAATCTATCGGTGAACGCGCTGATGATGATCGCGCTGGGCGCAGGCGTGGGCGTGCTCGCCGGCATGTTCGGCGTGGGCGGCGGATTCCTGACGACCCCGCTGCTCATTCTCTACGGCGTATCGCCCACCGTCGCCGCCGCGTCGGGATCGATGCAGGTGACGGGGGCCAGCGTATCGGGCGTGATCGCCCATTTCAGGCGTGACGGGGTCGACACCAAGATGGGCTGGGTGCTCGTCGCGGGGGGCATCGTCGGCTCGATGCTCGGCGCGGTCATCTTCCGCCAGCTCCAGAAGCTCGGCCAGATCGATATCGTCATCGCGATCCTTTACGTGATCCTGCTCACCTCGATCGGGCTGCTGATGGCGCGCGACGGACTGCGCGCCTTGCTTGCCGAACGGCGCGGCGTCCCGCCGCCCAGCCGTCCGCGCCGCCATCATCCGATGATCGCCTCGCTTCCCGGGCGCTGGCGATTCTATGGGTCGGGGCTCTACATCTCGCCGCTCGGCCCCTTCCTGCTCGGCATGTTCACCGGCGTGCTGACTGTGCTGCTCGGCATTGGCGGCGGCTTCGTGCTGGTGCCGGCGATGCTTTACATCCTCGGCATGTCGGCGCGCGTCGTGGTCGGCACGTCGCTGTTCCAGAGCCTGTTCGTCAGCGCGATCGCGACGATGACGCATGCCCTCACCACCCATGCCGTCGACATGGTGCTGGCGACGCTGCTGCTGAGCGGCAGCGTGGTGGGCGCGCAGATCGGCGTCCGTATCGCGCAGAGGGCGCGGCCCGACTATCTGCGCGTGCTGCTCGCCCTTCTCGTTCTCACCATCGCGGTGCGCATGGCGCTGGGCCTTGCCTGGCGGCCCGACGAGATCTTCACGATCCAGATGTCATGAGGCGCGCCGCCCTTCTGATCGCGGCGGCGCCGCTGCTCCTCGGCCAGGCCAAGCCGATGCTGGTGCCCGATGTGTCGCAGCGCGACATCCAGATCATTTACAGCTTCACCGGCGCCGAACTGCTGCTGTTCGGCGCGATCATCTATCCCGGCGGCCGCGTCCCGGCGAAGCCCGCCGACATCGTCGTGGTGCTGAAAGGGCCGACGCGATCGATCCTGCTGCGCGAGAAGCGCAAGGTCGCCGGCATCTGGATGAACGCCGACAGCACGCGCTTCCGTTCCGCACCCGATTTCTACGCCGTGGCCTCGTCGCGCCCGATCTCGCAGCTCGTCGACGAACGGACAGCCGCGATCTACGAGCTGGGCGTGCAGAATCTGCAGCTTTCGGCGGTCGACGCCGGAACGCCCGGCGAGACCAAGCGCTTCGAGGAGGGGCTGATCGACCTCAAGACGCGCGGCGGCCTCTATATGCAGCGGCCGCGCGCAGTGGAGATCAGCGAAGGCGTGCTTTACCGGGCGCGGATCGACATTCCCGCGCGCGTGCCGGTGGGCACCTACACCGCCGAGACCTTTCTGATCCAGGATGGGCGCGTGCTGGCCGGCGCGGTGCGCGAAGTCGCGATCCGCAAATCGGGTTTCGAGCGCTTCATCGCGATGGCGGCGCGCAACTGGTCCTTCCTCTACGGGCTGGTCGCGGTCTCGATCTCGCTGTTCCTCGGCTGGGCGGCGGGCGCGATCTTCAGGCGAATCTGAAACGGCGGTCGCCGCATCAGACCACAACCCAAATCCTTAACCGTTGATCGGGCATGTTCGCGCCAAATGAGCAGCGGGGGATTGCCGGCAGATGGTTGATGCTACGGGTTCGTTAGGCGGATTTCGCATGCAGGGTGAAAGCGTGGTCGAGCCGTTGGTGAGCATCGCCGCCGAGGCCAATCGCACGGTGATCGGCCAGGTGGTGGCGATCGACGGATCGGCGCGCATCCAGCTCGACGCCGATGTGCTCGAAAGCCTTTCGGAGCATATGGACCCCAGCATGGCGCTGACCGGGCAGGTCGGCAGCCAGCTCAAGATGAAGATCGGCGCGACCTGGGTGATCGCCAGCGTGCGGTCGCTGGCGGCGCAACCCGACGGCGCGATTTCGGCCATCGTCGACTTTCTGGGCGAAGGCGACGAGGAAAGGCTGACCGGTCGCATCTACGGCTTCCGCCGCGGCGTGACGCGCTTCCCGCGCCCGGGTGCGAAAATCTACCCGGTCTCCAGCGCCGACATGAAGGAAATGTATGCGGCGGAGACGCGGCCGAACATCGAGGTCGGCACCGTCTATCCGACGCGCGACGTGCGCGGCGCGCTGTTCATCGATGCGCTGCTCGGCAAGCATTTCGCGCTGCTGGGATCGACCGGCACCGGCAAGTCGACCTCGACCGCCCTTATCCTCCACCGCATCTGCGAGCTCGCGCCGCAGGGCCATGTGGTGATGATCGATCCGCACGGCGAATATGCCAGCGCCTTCCGCACCAATGGCGCGATCTTCGATGTCGGCAATCTCGCCATGCCCTACTGGCTGATGAACTTCGAGGAGCATTGCGAGGTGCTGCTCACCTCCTACGGCGACAACCGCCAGACCGATGCCGACATCCTCGCCAAATGCCTGCTCGCCGCGCGCAGCAAAAGCCGCGGTGCGGAAGGCCTGTCGAAGCTGACGGTCGATTCGCCGGTGCCCTACCTGCTTTCGGACCTCACCAGCCTGCTCACCGCCGAAATGGGCAAGCTCGACAAGGCGACCGACAGCGCGCCCTATATGCGGCTCAAGACCAAGATCGACGAGCTGCGCAACGATCCGCGTTACGCCTTCATGTTCTCCGGCATGCTCGTCGCCGATTCGATGAGCGATTTCCTGTCGCGCATCTTCCGCCTGCCGGGCGCCGGAAAGCCGATCTCGATCATCGACATGTCGGGCGTGCCGTCGGACATCACGTCGGTGGTGGTCGCGGTGCTGAGCCGCATGGTTTTCGACTATGCGATCTGGTCGCGCAACGAGCCGCAGCGCCCGATCCTCCTCGTCTGCGAGGAAGCCCACCGCTACGTGCCTTCGGACCGCGTCACGACCGGCGCGGCGGTGCGCAAGATCCTCGAACGCATCGCCAAGGAAGGCCGTAAATATGGCGTCGCGCTGGGTCTGATCACACAGCGCCCCTCCGATCTTGCCGAAGGCGTGCTGTCGCAGTGCGGAACGATCATCGCGATGCGCCTCAATAACGAGCGCGACCAGGCCTTCGTTCGCGCGGCGATGCCCGAAGGCGCGCGCGGCTTCCTCGACACCATCCCCGCGCTGCGCAACCGCGAGGCGATCATCTGCGGCGAAGGCGTGTCGATCCCGATCCGCGTCCAGTTCGACACGCTTGAAGAGATGAAGCGCCCGGCCTCGAACGACCCCCTCTTCTCCGAGCTGTGGAAGCAGACCGGCGGCGAGGAGGAGATATTGGGCCGCGTCATCAGGCGCTGGCGTTCGCAGGGGCGCTAACCCCCTCTCAAACGGCCTGTCCGCGCTGGCGCCCATCGTCCATTGCCCCTAAGAAGGCGGCAAAGGAGAGATGGGTATGAACGCGCATAACAGCGTCGCGCACCTGCGCTGGGACGATCCGCTGCTGCTCGACGAGCAGTTGACCGACGAGGAGCGCGCGATCCGCGACATGGCGCATGCCTATGCGCAGGAAAAGCTGCAGCCGCGCGTGATCGAGGCGTTCCGCGAGGAAAAGACCGATCGTTCGATCTTCAACGAGATGGGCGAACTCGGCCTGCTCGGCGTGACGCTGCCCCAGGATTATGGCTGCGCGGGTGCTTCCTATGTCGCCTACGGCCTCGTCGCGCGCGAGGTGGAGCGCGTCGATTCGGGCTATCGCTCGATGATGAGCGTCCAGTCCTCGCTCGTCATGTACCCGATCTACGCCTATGGCTCAGAGGATCAGCGGCGCAAATATCTGCCCCGGCTGGCGACCGGCGAATGGGTGGGCTGCTTCGGCCTGACCGAGCCCGACGCCGGATCGGACCCCGCAGGCATGCGCACGCGCGCCGAGAAGATCGACGGCGGCTATCGCATCTCGGGCTCCAAGACCTGGATTTCCAACGCGCCCTTCGCCGATGTTTTCGTCATCTGGGCGAAGTCCGACGAACATGGCGGGGCGATCCGCGGCTTCGTGATCGAAAAGGGCGCGAAGGGGCTTTCGGCCCCCAAGATCGAAGGCAAGCTGTCGCTGCGCGCCTCGACCACGGGCATGGTGATGCTCGACGGCGTCGAGGTGGGCGAGGATGCGCTGCTGCCCAACGTGGCGGGACTGAAGGGTCCGTTCGGCTGCCTCAACCGCGCGCGCTACGGCATTTCGTGGGGCGCGATGGGCGCGGCGGAGGATTGCTGGCACCGCGCGCGCGCCTATACGCTTGAGCGCAAGCAGTTCGGCCGGCCGCTCGCCGCGACCCAGTTGATCCAGAAGAAGCTGGCCGACATGCAGACCGAGATCACGCTGGGGCTGCAGGCCAGCCTGCGCGTCGGCCGCCTGTTCGACGAAGGCCGGATGGCGCCGGAGATGGTCAGCCTCGTCAAGCGCAACAATTGCGGCAAGGCGCTCGATATCGCCCGCATGGCGCGCGACATGCACGGCGGCAACGGCATCGCCGAGGAATATCATGTGATGCGCCACGCGATGAACCTGGAGACGGTCAATACCTATGAAGGCGCGCACGACGTGCATGCGCTGATCCTGGGCCGCGCGATCACCGGCATTCCGGCCTTCGCTTGAAGCCCCTCGCCGGAATCCGCGTCCTCGAACTGGCGCGCATCCTTGCCGGGCCGTGGGCCGGGCAGATGCTTGCCGATCTGGGCGCAGACGTCGTCAAGGTCGAGCGGCGCGGCGGCGGCGACGACACGCGCACCTGGGGGCCGCCCTTCGTCGAGGGGGCGGACGGCCGGTCGCCGGGCGCAGCCTATTTCCACAGTTGCAATCGCGGCAAGCGATCGATCCTCGCGGATTTTGACGACCCCGCCGACGTCGCGCGGATCAGGGAACTGGCGGCCGACGCCGATATCGTCATCGAGAACTTCAAGGTCGGGGGATTGAAGCGCTACGGGCTGGACTGGCCCGCGCTCAAGGCGATCAACCCGCGCCTCATCTACTGCTCGATCACCGGCTTCGGGCAGACAGGGCCTTATGCCGAGCGCGCCGGATATGATTATCTGGTGCAGGCGATGGGCGGGCTGATGTCGATCACCGGCGAACCCGGGCGCGAACCGCAGCGCGTGGGCATCGCCGTCGCCGATCTGTTCACCGGCGTCTATACCGCAGGCGCCGCCCTCGCCGCGCTCAACCGCCGGCACGCGACGGGCGAAGGCGCCTATATCGACATGGCGTTGCTCGACGTGATGACGGGCGTGCTCGCCAATCAGGCGATGAACCTGTTCATCGGCGGCAAAGTGCCGGGGCTGACGGGCAATACCCACCCCAATCTGGTGCCCTACCAGCCCTTCCCCACCGCCGACGGACTGGCCGTCGTGGCGACGGGCAATGATCGGCAATATCAGCGCTTCTGCGCCATTCTGGGCGTGCCCGAGCTTGGCCGGGATCCGCGATTCCTGACCAACGCGCTGCGCATCGCCAACCGTGAGGAGCTGATCCCGATCCTGTCCGAACGCTGCGCGACGATGAAGCGCGACGATCTGCTCGCCGCGCTTGAGGCGCAGGGCGTGCCGGGCGGGCCGATCAATGACATCGCGCAGGCTTTCGCCGATCCGCAGGTGATCGCGCGCGGCATGAAAGTGTCGCTCGACGCCGCGCATGTGAAGGGCGGCGCGCTGCCCCAGTTGCGCGGTCCGGTCGTCCTCGACGGCGAGCCGATGGTCGCGGCCGCGCCGCCGCCAGCGCTGGGGCAGCATGACGGGGACTGGCGCTGGCGCGAGAGGCCGTAACCCACCCCCCGTTCGCGTCGCGCGCAGTCGGGACGCGCCTCTCGACCATGATCGAGGCGAACGGGACTTCAGGCGCGGGTCAGGGCGCCAGCAGCAGCCCGGCGAATGCAGCGCTCATCAGGTTCGCGAGCGAACCGGCGGCCAGCGCTTTCAGCCCCAGCTTGGCGATATGCGGGCGCTGATTGGGCGCGAGGCTGCCCGTCACCGCCATCTGGATCGCGATCGAGCTGAAATTGGCGAAGCCGCACAGCGCGAAGGTGACGACCGCGACGGTGTGCGCCGACAGCCCGGCCTGCATCTTGCCCAGATCGATATAGGCGACGAACTCGTTGAGCACGATCTTCTCGCCGAACAGCCCGCCGGCCTTCAGCGCCTCGTCCCACGGCACGTTGAGCAGGTACATGACGGGCGCAAAGACATAGCCGAGCAACCCCTGGAAAGTGATGTCCGCCGGGGTGAACCAGTGGCCGATGCCGGTCAGGATACCGTTGGCGAGCGCGACGAGCGCGACGAAGGCCAGCACCATCGCGCCGACCGCGACCGCCAGCTTCACGCCGGTCTGCGCACCCTGCGCCGCCGCCATGATGAGGTTGGCGGGCTTTTCCTCCTCATAATGCGCCTCGGACATGGCGAGCGCTTCATTCTCCGCTTCCTCGGCCGGGTCGGGCGCGGGCGGCGGGGGAATGTCGGGCATGATGATCTTGGCCATCAGGATGCCGCCGGGTGCCGACATGAAGGAGGCGGCGAGAAGATAATCGATGCGGATGCCCATCGAGGCGTATGCGGCGAGGATCGTCCCCGCGACGCCCGCCATGCCGGAGGTCATCACCGTGAAGAGCTGCGCCTGGGTAAGGCCGGCCAGATAGGGGCGGATGACGAGCGGCGATTCGCTCTGCCCGACGAAGATATTGGCGGCCGCGCACAGCGACTCCACCTTGGTGACGCCGATCACCCGCTCGATCGCCCCGCCGATCCAGCGGACGATCTGCTGCATGATCCCCAGATAATAGAGGATGCCGACAAGCGAGGCGAAGAAGATGATGACGGGCAGCGCCGCGATCGCGAAGCTGTTGCCGCCGATCTGGGGCGAGGCGAGCGGGCCGAAGATGAAATCCGTCCCCGCCTTGGCATAGGCCAGCAGGTTGGAGACGCCGCCCGACAGGAAAGCGAGCAGCGAACGCCCCCAGGGCACGTAAAGCACGAGCACCGCCATCCCCGCCTGCAGCGCGAAGGCCGCGCCGACGACCCGCAGATTGATCGCGCGGCGATTGGACGAAAGCAGCAATGCGATGCCGAGGATCGCCGCGATGCCGGCAACGCCGATAAGCAACTTGGTCATTCTGAGCCGGATTCCCCCTCGCGGCGTCGGATGAGCGCCGCCGGGCGGGGCGCTTCGGGGCCGACGATACAGGCCTTTTGGAATAGGGCAATCGCCCGTTCCGCATCATCCTCGCTGGCGGCGTGGACGAGCGCGAGCGGCCGCCCCGCCCCCACCGCCTCGCCGACGCCGGCGACTGCCGAGAAGCCCGTCGAAACGTCGATCGCATCGTCGATGCGCAGCCGCCCGCCCTTGAGCGCGATGATCGCCTCGCCGATTGCGCGCGCATCGATGGACTCGATAAAGCCTTCGGGGGCAGCCACTTCGCGGACCAGCGCAGCCTCGGCGAGATGCTGGCCGGGACGATCGACCAGATCGGCCGGGCCGCCCTGCATCGCGACCATGCGCTGAAAGGCCTCTGCCGCGCGCCCGCTCGCCAGCGCATCCTCACATCGCGCGCGCGCCTCCGCACCGTCGGTCGCGATGCCGCCGAGCACGAGCATTTCGGCGCACAGCGCGATCGTTACCGCGTGGAGACGCGCATCGCGCGCTGCGCCGGTCAGGTGATCGATCGATTCGCGCAGTTCGAGCGCATTGCCGGCGGCGCGCCCCAGCACCTGGTTCATGTCAGTGACGAGAGCGGTCGCCGCCATGCCCATCTGACGCGCGGCGGCGGTGATCGCATCGCCCAGCGCCCAGGCGTCGGCCTCGTCGCGCATGAACGCGCCCGATCCGGTCTTGATGTCCATGACCAGCGCCTGCACGCCGGCCGCCGCTTTCTTCGACAGGATCGAGGCGACGATCAGCGGGGTCGACTCGATCGTCGCGGTGGCGTCGCGGATCGCGTACATCAGCCCGTCGGCAGGCGCGACGTCGGGCGTCTGGCCGATGATCGCGCATCCCGCCGCACGCACCACCTGCCGGAAGCGATCGAGGCCGCAAAAGGCGTCATAGCCGGGGATGGCCGACAGCTTGTCGATCGTGCCGCCGGTATGGCCAAGCCCCCGCCCCGCGACCATCGGCACATAGCCGCCGCAGGCGGCGACGATGGGCGCGAGCAGGAAGCTGACCTTGTCGCCCACCCCGCCCGTCGAATGCTTGTCCATCGCCGGGCCGGGCAGATCCTCCGCCCGCCAGTCGATCACTGCGCCCGATCGCGCCATGGCGAGGGTGAGCGCCGCCGTCTCGCGCGCGTCCATGCCGTTCAGATAGATGGCCATGGCAAGCGCGGCCGCATGCTCCACCGCCATCGACCGGTCGGCGAGCGCGGCGACCATCGCGCCGATCTGCGCGTCGCTCAGCGGCTCGCCGTCGCGCTTGGCCCGAATGATGTCCTGAATGTTCACGCGCGCCCCCATAGCGCCTCGGCGCGGCATGGGAAGCCTGCGCCGGACTCGACAGCCCCGCGCGCGAGGCGCAGAATCGCCCGGCGGGGCAGGAGAGGAAAGCGAACCATGCCGCAATTCGTCATCGAAAGGGACATGCCGGGCGCCGGCCGGATGGGGCCGGACGATCTGAAAGCCGCGTCGCAGGGATCGTGCAGCGTGCTGCGATCGATGGGACCGGACATCCAGTGGGTCCACAGCTATGTGACCGACGACAAGATTTACTGCGTCTATCGCGCGCCCGATGCGGAGATGATCCGCCGACACGCGGAGGCGGCGGGTTTTCCTGCGAACAGCATCGCCGAAGTGCGCGCGACGATTGACCCGACCACGGCGGACTGAATATCCGCGCCGACAGGGCCAGGCAGGCTCGGCGACGACAAGCGCGGGAAGGCGATGAGCGGACGGATCACGCGGCTTGAGGATCTGGCGGCGCTGGCGGGGGTTTCCACCGCCACGGCCTCGCGCGCGCTTGCCGACAGCGGCGCGGTGGGGGCGGCGACGAAGAAGCGCGTGCTCCAGCTTGCCCGGGCGCATGGCTATCGCGGTCCGCGCGCCGAAGCGGCCGCAGATGCGGGGCCGACGATCATTCTGGCCGCCCCGCCCGACGATGCGACCGCGCGCGCCTTCGCCGAAGCGCTGATCGCCGCCGCCGGCGCAGCGCAGATCATATCGCGGCCCGCAATCGACGCGGACGAGGCCGCGCGACTGGTCCGGGCGTCGCGGTCGGGCGGCGCGATCTTCGTCGGCGACGCCGGGCTGCACGACGCCTTCAACAGGCTGGTCGACGATGGCGAGCGTTTTGCGGTCTGGGGCCCCAAGCGCCCCGACCAGGCTTATTGCTGCATCGGCGCAAGCGACACGCTGGCCGGACGACGCGCGATGCTCCATCTCGCGCGGATGGGCCGGCGGCGCATCGCCTATATCGGCGACACCCGCGCAGAGGCGGGGATGCAGCATTATCGCGGCTGGCTCGACGCGCATGACAGCGCGGGCCTCGCGCCCGATCCGTCGCTGGTCATGGCCGAGGCGGCGGGCTTCGATGGCGGGCGGGCGGGCGTGGCTGCGCTCGCCGCGCGCGGCGCGACGGTCGACGCGGTGGTCGCGGCCGACGACCTGATCGCTCTCGGCGCGCTGCGCGCGCTGGCGGCGGCTGGGCGCACGGTGGGCGACGCGGTGGCGCTGATCGGCAATGGCGATCTTGCCGCCGGGCGCATGGCGACGCCGCCGCTGAGCAGCGTCGCCTGCGACGTTGCCGGGGCGGCCGCGCGGCTGATCGCGGCGCTGGCGACGAACGGACCGCTGCGCGCCGAGCGGCTGGCGGCGGACATCGTCATACGCGAAAGCTGTGGCGGCGCGGATCAGGCTGGGCTATCGGGCGCGGCATGACTGACACGCCTCCTGACCGCCTGTGCAACGATCCGGCCAGCCCTTTCTATGACGAAGCCGCGCTGTCGCGCGGGATCGGCATCCGATTCAAGGGCGGCGAGCGCCGCGACGTCGAGGAATATTGCGTAAGCGAGAACTGGATTCGCGTCGCGCTCGGCAAAAAGGTCGATCGTCGCGGCCGGCCGCTGACGATCAAGCTCACCGGCCCGGTCGAGCCCTATTTTGAAGCGCCTGCGCCCTCCGCCGAATAGCCTGCTTCCGACGCGGCGTCTCACGCGTTAGCATTCCGTCGGGGGTATCGGACGCCCTCCGGAGAGCCGCCGCGTGTCCAGTTGCTTCGTTGAGAAACTCAACCACCATCTTCTGCTGACCGACGCCGAGAAGCGCGCGCTGGCGGTGCTCGAGGACAATCCCGAGCCGCTCGACGCGGGCAAGACGCTGGTCGAGGAAGGCGACAGCGGCGACGGACTTTATGTGCTGCGCGAAGGGCTTCTGCTCTCCGCGTCGTTGCTCAAGGGCGGCGAGCGCCAGATATTGCGCATCTATCATTCGGGCGATCTCGTCGGCACCACGGGCATACCCTGGCGGCGCGCGCCGGCATCGGCGACCGCGATCGTCGACTCCGTCGTCTGCCATTTCCCGCGTGCGGCGCTGCGCGAGATTTTCATCGCGCATCCCCGCCTCGCCGCGCTTTTCTATTCGATCGGCATGATCGAAAATGTCGCGCTGAGCGACCGGCTCAAATCGCTGGGCCGCACCGAAGGCAAGGCGCGGGTCGCGGCTTTCCTGCTCGAGATGCTCGGGCGGCTGCGGATCACCGATCGCAACGTCACCAATCGCTACGATCTGCGGCTGACCCAGGCCGATATCGGCGACGCGGTGGGGCTGACCCCGGTGCATGTGAACCGCATGCTACGCGAGCTGACCGAGGAAGGCTGCATCCTGCGCGACGGCCGGTCGATCGCCATCGCCGACGAGCAGCAGCTTGCCGAATATTGCGAGTTCATCGATCGCTATCGCGACATCGACACAAGCTGGTTCCCGCCCGCATCGGCCTGAGACGCGATCGCCGCATCGAGCAGCGCGGCCACGGCGGCGGGGCTTCGCTTACCCTGGTCGCGATCGGCGAGATAATTGGCGCGACGCATCAGATCGGCCGGGATGTTGCCGATCAGCGGACGAAGCGCATTCACAAAGCGCGCATCCCGAGCGTGGCGCGACCCGACAAGCAGCAGCGCATCATAGCCCGGCAACGCATGTTTTGTGTCAGCCATGACGACGAGCCGCTGCGCCGCGATCCGCCCATCGGACGAAAAGGCGGAGATCGCATCCACGGCGCCGCTCTGGATCGCACGATACATGAAGGTGGGCGCGTAGGAGCGCGTCGCGGCGAAATTGAACGGATAGGCTGCTTTCAGGGCCGTCCATTCGGGGCGCTGGAGAAACTCCAGATCGGCGCCCAGCGTCATCGTGGCGGAACGGGCGGCGAGATCGTCGAGCGTCACGAGGCCGAGCCGTGCGGCGTCCGCCCCGCGCACCGCGATCGCATAGGCGTTCTCGAAACCCAGCGGGCCGAGCGAAAGCACCTTGTAGGTCGACCGCGCCCAGGCCGCGATCTGGGCATCCATCGCGGGCGGCGGCGGATTGTCGGTGCGGCGCATCTCGTTCGCCCATAATGTGCCCGCATAGTCGACATAGACGTCGACATCATTGGCGGCGAGCGCACGGAAGATGACGCTCGATCCCAGCCCGTCGCTATAGCGAACGCGGTAGCCCGCCGCCTCAAGCCGCCGGCCGATCAGCCGCGCGAGTATATATTGCTCGGAAAAGTTCTTGGCCCCGATCGTGACGGTGGGCTGCGCGGGAAGGATCGACGGAAGCGCTGCCGCCAGCGTTCCCGCGACGATGGGTGCGAGGCCCAGCGCAAGCATCCACCGTCGGCGCGCGGCGATGCCCCGCTCGACCAGCCCCAGCAGCGCATCGACCGCCAGCGCGAGCAGGGCGGCCGCGATGCAGCCGGTGAGCACCAGCGCCCAGTCCTGCAATTGCAGCCCGGCGAAGATCAGGTCGCCGAGGCTGGGGCATCCGACCGTCGTCGACAGCGTCGCCGCGCCGATCGTCCAGACCGCAGCGGTGCGGACGCCGGCCATCGCCACCGGAGCGGCGAGCGGCGCTTCGACCAGCCGCAGCTTCTGCGCGGGCGTCATGCCCACCGCGTCCGCCGCCTCGATCACTGCGGGATCGATTCCGGTCAGGCCGGCAACGCCGTTCCGCAGAATCGGCAGCACCGCGTAAAGCGCGAGCGCAAGCAGCGCGGGCAGGAAGCCGAGCGCCGGAATCCCGCCCCCTGCCAAAGCTGAGACGCCGAGCAGGATCGGATAGAAAAGCGCGAGCAGCGCCAGCGCGGGTATCGTCTGCACGAGGCTTGCGAGGCCGATGGCGATGCGCGCAAGCCAGGGCCGGCGAGCGGCGGCGACGGCGAGCGGCAGGCCGATCGCCAGCCCCAGCAACAGCGCCGAAACCGAAATCAGCACATGCGCGGCAAGCAGATCGGGCAGGCGAGCCAGCGCGCCGCTCATCGGCCGCCTCTCATCCGCCGATCGCCCGCAAGCGCTCCGCCTGCGCGCGCGGCGCCGCGACCAGCGCGTCGGCCTCAGGCCCACCCTCCCCGGCCAGCAAGGCGCGCGGCGTCGCATCCGCGACCACCCGCCCCGCCGCCATCACCAGCACGCGATCGGCGAGGAGCAGCGCCTCGGCCATGTCGTGCGTGACCATCAGCGTCGTCAGCCCCAGCCGATCGTGAAGCGCGCGATAGCCATTGCCGATCTGATCGCGCGTCACCGGGTCGAGCGCCCCGAAGGGCTCGTCCATCAGCATCAGCCCGGGTTCGCCGGCCAGCGCGCGCGCCACGCCCACGCGCTGACGTTGCCCGCCGGACAACATGGCCGGATAGCGCGCGCCATGTTCGTGCGTAAGGCCGACAAGATGGAGAAGATCGGCGACCGGCGCAGTCCGCCCTTCAAGCCGCGGCCCGATCGCCACATTTTCGGCCACTGTCAGATGCGGAAACAGCCCGACATTCTGAAAGACATAGCCGATCCGCCGCCTGAGCGCCTCGACCGGCAGGCCGTCGACAGCCGCGCCGCCGACGAGCACCCGCCCTGCATCCGGTTCGACGAGGCGGTTGATCGTCTTGAGCAGGGTGGACTTGCCCGATCCCGACGCTCCGACGAGCGCGACGAAGCTGCCGCCGGCGATCGTCAGCGTCACCCCCGCCACCGCCTCGGTCGCGCCGAAGCGCTTGATAACGCCATCCAGGCCGATGTCAGGTCCGCGCGCCACGCACCCAGTTTACGCGAGCGTCAGCCGAGGTAAACAGATAGAAAAGGGGAGGACTACATATGCGCAGGGCGATCTTCATCACCGGCGGCGGATCGGGCATCGGGCGGGCGACGGCGATCCTGTTCGCCGGCCGCGGCTGGATGGTCGGGCTGGGCGACGTCAGTGAGGCGGGCATGATCGAGACCGCGCGACTGATCGGCCCGGACAATGCGAGCATCCACATGATGGACGTGCGCGACCGGGGCGACTGGCGGCGAGCGCTCGCCGATTTCACCGCGAAGAGCGGGGGGCGGCTCGACATTTTGTTCAACAACGCCGGCATCGCGCGCGGCGGCCCTTTCGAGGCCGAAAGCGAAGCCGATCACGACCTGATCGTCGACATCAACTTCAAGGGCGTGATGTATGGCGCGGAGGCCTGCCTGCCCTATCTGCAGGCGACGCCCGGATCGTGCCTGCTCAACACTTCGTCGGCGGCCGGGCTTTATGGCGCGCCCAACCTTGCCGTTTATGCCGCGACCAAATTCGCGGTGCGCGGGCTGACCGAGGCGCTGAACGGCGAATGGGAGGCGCGCGGCGTCAGGGTGCGCTCGATCATGCCGAGCTTCATAGACACGCCGCTGCTCAACATCGCCACCGCCGGATCGAACGCCACGGCGCGTGACGGGGTGGTCGCCGCCGGGCTGGAGTTCACGCCGGTGGACGTCGTGGCGCAGGCGGCGTGGGACGCGGCGCATGGCGAGAAAGTGCACACCATCGTCGGCAAGACCGCCAGGCGCCTCGCCTTCGCCGTCCGCTTCGCGCCGTGGATGCTCAGGCGGATGCGGCGGCGGATGGACTCACAGGAATAAGGCTTTCAGATCCTTCTTGAGGATTTTGCCGTTGGCGTTGCGCGGCAGCATGTCCTCCGAAAACAGGATCCGCACCGGCACCTTGAAGGCCGCCAGCCGCTCGCGCACCCAGTCCTGAAGCTCGGCCTCGGTCGCATGCGTTCCCGGCGCGAGGTGGACGACCGCGCCCGGCTCCTCGCCCAGCGTCCGGTGCGGAATGCCGACCATGGCCGCGTCGGTCACCGCCGGATGCGCATACAGCGCATTCTCGACCTCGGCCGAGTAGATATTCTCGCCGCCGCGCAGGATCATGTCCTTCGCGCGATCGACGATGTAGCAGAAACCTTCCTCGTCGAGCCGTGCGAGATCGCCCGTGCGCACCCAGCCATCGACGAAGGTCTCAGCCGTAGCATCGGGCCTGTTCCAATAGCCGGCGACGATCTGCGGCCCGCGGGCCCAAAGCTCGCCAACCTCGCCGACGCCGAGCACGGTTACGCCGTCCTCTCCCCGGATCTCAAGGTCCGACACGGCGACTGCCGGGCCGCAACTGTCGGGGCGGTTGAGATAATCTTCCGCCGCATGGCCGGTGACCGTCGCCATCGTCTCGGTCATGCCCCAGCCGTTGCCGGGCATCGCGCCGAACTCCTCGCGGATGCGGCGCACCAGCTCCGGCGCGGCGGGCGCACCGCCATAGGCGATCGATTCGAGGCTCGACAGATCGAAGCGACGCCGCTCGGGATGTTCGATGAGCTGCCACGCTATGGTCGGGACGCCGCCGGTGACATGAACGCGCTCGCGCTCGATGATCGTCATCGCCTCGAGCGCATCCCAGCGCGGCATGAAGATGATGGTGTTGCCCGCCGCCATGCAGCCCATCAGCCCGGCGCTGCACGCCGTGACATGGAAGAGCGGAATGACCGTCAGCATCGTGCGCGGCGCAGGCGCGGGCGGCTTTTCGCCGCGGCGCAGCGCGGTGCGCGCGGCGTTGAAGGCCGTCGAGAAGATGTTGGTGACGAGATTGCGGTGCGTGCCGAGCGCCCCCTTGGGCGCGCCGGTAGTGCCGCTGGTGTAGAAGATCGTCGCTTCGTCGTCAGGCGCAATGCCGGAGTCGGCGATCGGGTTGTCGGGCAGCGTCGCCCAGCTTGCGGGCACGCCGATCAATTGTTCCAGCGCCTCTGCGTCACGGGGCAGATCGACGATCGCGCGCGCAACGAGGACATGTTCGAGCGCGGGCAGATTGGCGCTATGCGGCGCGATCCGATCCCAGCGTGAGGCATCGGCGATCAGCACGCGCGCGCCCGAATCCCTCAGCCCATATTCGAGTTCGGGGCCGGTCCACCAGGCATTGAGCGGCACTGCGATCGCGCCGATCGAGACGATCGCGAAGAAGGCGACGGGCCATTCGGGCAGGTTGCGCATCGCGAGCGCCACACGATCGCCTTTGCCTACGCCGCGTTCGGCGAGGATGCGCGCCAGCGCCGCGATCGCGCGGTGCTGCGCGTCATAGGTCACGCGCTCGTCAAGATGAATGGTCGCGAGCCGTTCGCCATGCGAGCGCGAAAAGGCGATGAGCGCCGACAGATTCGGCGGGGCGTTCTTCCACACCCGCGTCCTGACCCCCCGAATCGGCACATGGTCCATCTCGAACCGCTCGCCGGGAGCGCAGAGAATCTCCTCGATCCTTTGCAGCGACAATGCCGGCCATGCCGTAACGTCCGCTTCCGCCATCACCCTCTCCACCCCCGGCGAGTCGTCTGGAAACGCTCGCTTTTCCAAGGGATATTGTTGATTTGCCGCAAGCTCAAGGCGATAGTCTGCGGATAGAATGACGTGCAGGAGAAGGACATGAAGACGATCGATCCGGCCAGCCGCGGCTTCGATGCCGGTCGGCTTGAGCGCATCGATCGTTTCATCGCCGACACTTATATCGGATCCGGGCGCTTCAAGGGCACCCAGTTGCTCGTCAGTCGCGATGGCGACCCCATCCATTTCAATGCGCAGGGCGCGCTGCGCGACGATGGCCGCCCGATGACCGCCGACGCGCTGTTCCGCATCGCATCGATGACCAAGCCGATCACATCGGTCGCATTCATGATGCTGGTCGAACAGGCGAAGGTTTCGCTCGACGACCCGGTCCATCGCGTCATCCCCGAGTTCAAGGGGCTGGCGGTGCGCACGGGCGGCGGCGGCGGCGCGCCGTTCACGACGCGCGCCACCGAACGGCCGATGCGGATGATCGATCTGCTGCGCCACACATCGGGGCTCAGCTACGGCTTTCAATATCGCAGCAATATCGACGCCGCCTATCGCGAAACCAAGCTGGAGAACTGGCACGGCCCGCACGACCTGGATTCGATGGCTGCCGAGCTGGGGAAGATTCCGCTGGAGTTCTCGCCGGGCGACGAGTGGAACTATTCGGTCTCGACCGACATACTGGGCCTTGTCGTCCAGCGCGTATCAGGGCAGCCGCTCGACGCCTTTTTCCGCGACCGTATCTTCGCGCCGCTGGGCATGGACGATACCGGCTTCGTGGTCCCGCCGGCAAAGGTCGAGCGCCTTGCCGACTGCTATGTCCAGCATCCGGAAAAAGGCGTCGTCATGTATGACAGCGCCGAGGAGAGCGCCTGGCTCAAGAGGCCCACGCAGTTTTCCGGCGGCGGCGGGCTGGTGTCGAGCACGGCCGATTATCATCGTTTCTGCCGGATGATGCTGAACGGCGGCGAACTGGACGGTGCGCGGCTGCTTTCCCCCAAGACGGTCGCGCTGATGACGATGAACCATCTGCCGGGGAATGGCGACCTCTCGGGCATGTCCAGATCGCTGTTCAGCGAGGCCGCCAATGCCGGGACCGGCTTCGGCCTGGGCTTCGCGGTCAATATCGACGTGGCGCGAACGATGCTGCCCGGATCGACCGGCGAATATTATTGGGGCGGCATGTTCTCGACCGCGTTCTTCATCGACCCGGTCGAGCGCCTCATCATGATCTTCATGGCCCAGCTCAGCCCGTCGAGCACATGGCCGATCCGTCGCGAACTCAAGACGATGATCTACGCGGCGCTGACCGAGACGAAAGCAGGAGAGAAGTAAGTGACCGACCTCGAAACATTCCGCGCCGAAACGCGGGCCTGGCTGGAGGCCAATTGCCCGCCGTCGATGCGCAAGCCGGTGCGCGGCGAGGACGACATCGTCTGGGGCGGCCGCAAGGCGAAGCTCAGCGCCGACCAGAAGGCGTGGCTCGACGCGATGGCCTCGCGCGGGTGGACAGTGCCTGACTGGCCCAGCGATTATGGCGGCGGCGGCCTTTCGGCGGCCGAAACCAAGATTCTGCGCGAGGAAATGGCGGCCCTGCATTGCCGCAATCCGCTCAACAGCTTCGGCATCTCGATGCTTGGGCCCGCGCTGCTCAAATATGGCAATGAAGCGCAGAAGAAGCGTTTCCTGCCCGAAATTGCGCGCGGCGAAATCCGCTGGTGCCAGGGTTATTCCGAACCCAATGCCGGATCGGATCTTGCGAGCCTCGCCACGCGCGCCGAGGACAAGGGCGACCATTTCCTCGTCAACGGCCAGAAAGTCTGGACGAGCTACGCCGACAAGGCGGACTGGATCTTCTGCCTCGTCCGCACCGACCCGACGAACAAGCATAACGGCATCTCGTTCGTGCTGTTCGACATGGAAAGTCCGGGCGTCTCGACCAAGCCGATCCTCCTCATCTCGGGCTATTCGCCTTTTTGCGAAACCTTCTTCGACAATGTCGAAGTGCCCAAGGACCAGCTTGTCGGCGAACTCAACAAGGGGTGGGACGTCGCCAAATATCTGCTGGGGCATGAGCGCGAGATGATCTCGGGCATGGGCCTGGGCGGAGGCGGGCTGGGCAGCGGCGGCCCCGCCGCGCTTCCGGCGCAAGCCAAGGCTGCGATCGGCGTGGATGCGGAGGGACGGCTCGACGATCCGTTGCTGCGCGGCCAGATCGCGCTGTTCGAGGTGCGCGAGGCGGCGTTCCGCGCAATGTCCGAACGCTTCATCGACGAACTGAAGGCGGGCCGGGCGCATCCGGCGCAGCCCTCGATGATGAAATATTACGGCACCGAGCTGAACAAGGCGCGTTACGAGCTGGTGATGGCGGCGGGCGGCAGCCCCGCGCTCGAATGGGAAAGCGAGGCGGGCGGGCACGGCGCGAAGCCCCGCGCCTGGCTGCGCACCAAGGCCAATTCGATCGAAGGCGGCACGAGCGAAGTCCAGCTCAACATCATCGCCAAGCGTATCCTCGAGCTTCCGGGAGCCTGATTCATGCCGCTTTTTCTGAATGACGAGCAGGCAATGCTCCGTGATACCGCGCGCGATTTCGTGGGTGAGAATGCGCCGGTGAAGCATATGCGCAGCTTGCGCGACGCGGGCGACGCGACCGGCTTCGCGCCGGCGTTGTGGAAACAATTCGCCGAAATGGGCTTCACCTCGATCCTCATCGGCGAGGATGAAGGCGGGCTCGGGCTCGGCCATGTCGAGGCGGGCGTCGTGCTCGAAGAGATTGGGCGCAACCTGACGCCCTCGCCCTTCCTGTCGACCGCCATCGCCGCCGTCACTGCGCTGAAAGGCGGATCGAAGGCCCAGCGCGACGCCTGGTTCCCCCGCATCGCCGCAGGCGACGCCGTAGCGGCGCTGGCGATCGACGAAGGCGCCAAGCACCGTCCGTCGCGCGTCGCGCTCAAGGCCGAGCGATCGGGCAATGGCTTCCGCCTCTCGGGCAGCAAGGGTTTCGTCGTCCACGGCCATGTCGCCGATCTCGTCATCGTCTCGGCGCGCACAGCCGGCAGTGTTGACGAGGAAGCGGGCATCACGCTGTTCGCGGTGCAAAAAGACGCGAAAGGCCTGACCGCCCATGCAGAGCGGCTGGCCGACGCCAGCCTTGCCGCCCGCCTTGATTTCGATGGCGTCGAGGTCGATGCCGATGCGGTGATCGGCGAAGTCGACGGCGGCTGGACGTTGCTTGCAAAGACGCTGGCGGCGGGCCGTACGGGCGCTGCCGCAGAGGCGCTCGGCGTCGGCGGCGGCGCGGTCGACATGACGGTCGACTATCTGAAGCAGCGCAAGCAGTTCGGCGTCGCGATCGGCAGCTTCCAGGCGCTCCAGCATCGCGCGGCGCATCTCTATTCGGAGATGGAAGTGGCGCGCGCCGCCGTTCTGAAGGCGCAGCAATTGCTCGATGCGGGCGCCGACGACGCCGATCAGGCGGCGATGGTCGCCAAGGCGATGACCGGACTCGCAACCACGCTCGCCGTGCAGGAAGGCGTGCAGATGCACGGCGGCATCGGCATGACCGACGAATATGACATCGGCTTCTACATGAAGCGCGGCCGCGTGCTCCAGGAACTGTTCGGCGACGCCAATTACCAGGCCGATCAGCTCGCGCGCGCGGCGGGCTATTGATGGCGGCAGGCGAGACGCCCGAGCAACTGGTCGCCGGGCTGACCACGCTCCTCGATGTCGAGCAGATCGACATCGACCTGTTCCGGGGCGCCCGGCGCCCCGGCGGGGAAGGGCGCGTGTTCGGCGGCCAGGTGATCGCGCAGGCGCTGGTCGCAGGTCAGCGCTCCGTCGATACCGATCGGATCGCCCATTCGCTGCATGCCTATTTCATGCGCCCGGGCGACGAGAATCACCCGATCATCTACCGCGTCGCGCGCGACTATGACGGGGGCAGCTTTTCCACGCGGCGCGTGATCGCCTTCCAGCAGGGGCAGCCGATCCTCAACATGGCCGCGTCCTTCCATCGCCGCGAGGAAGGCCTGTCGCATCAGTTGCCGATGCCCGACGCGCCGCCGCCCGAAACGCTGCTCGACGAGAATGACCCGCGCCAGCCGGGGATCGAGACGATTCCCGAACGCTTCCTGCCGATCTTCAATCGCCGGCGGCCCTTCATCCTCCGACCCGTGGGGCCGCAGAACTGGATGCCCGAGGCGAAAGACGTTCCCGAGCAGCGCATCTGGTTCAAGGCGGCCGCTCCGGTCGGCGACGATCCTATGCTCCACCGCGCGATGCTCGCTTACGCATCGGACATGTATCTGCTGGGCACGGCGATGCGCCCGCATGGCGTCCACTGGATGACGGGCAAGATCCAGAGCGCCAGCCTCGACCATGCGCTTTGGCTGCACGATGATTTCCGCGTCGACGACTGGCTGCTTTACGCGACCGACAGCCCCTGGGCCGGCGGCGCACGCGGCTTCAACCGCGGACTGATCTTCACGCGCGACGGCCGGCTGGTCGCCAGCGCGGCGCAGGAAGGGCTGATCCGCCAGCGCGAGCCCGCCTGAAAAACCGCTTCAATTCCCGGCTGAAAAGGTGAAGGAAGGGCGAGTTCGACCGCCCGGACCGACCCGGGCCAATCAGGGGGAATGACGTGGTGCGTAACATGACGCTGCTGGCGCTGGCCTTCATGCTGGCGACGCCGGCGAGTGCGGCGACGGGAACTGCCGGTGCCGCGCCTGCGGCGTCCCCGACCAGGAGCCTCAGCGGCCTGCTCCCCGTCGATGTCGATCAGAAGCAGGGCAAGATCCTGTTTCGTCTGCCTGCGCCCGACAAGGATGGGATCGCCGGCCGCTTCATCTACGCAAACGCGCTGCGCACGGGGCTGGGATCGGCCAACATCATGCTCGATCGCGGGGCGAACAGCGGTTCGCGCCTGCTCGTTTTCCGGCGGATCGGCAACAAGGTCGCAGCGGAATATGAGAATCCCCGCTTCCGCGCGACCGGCGTTCCCGCCGACGAGGCGCAGGCGGCGCGCGACAGCTTCGCCTATTCGACGGTGTGGATCGGCAAGGTCGAAAGCGACAATGCCGACGGCAGCTTCACCGTGGATATCGCGCCAATGCTCGCGGGCGACATGATGGGAATCGCCGATGCGCTCAACCGTGAGGAAAAGGGCTTCACGCTCAACGCGGCGCTGTCTGCGGTCGATACCGGATCGGTGAAGGTGTTCCCCGACAATATCGAGATCGAGGCCCGCCAGACCTTCACATCGTCCAGCCCCGGCGTCGAGACGCGGAACATTTCGCCGGTCGACGGCAATCTTAGCTTCGTCGTCCGCCATAGCTTCGTGCGGCTGCCCGCGCCCGGCTACAAGCCGCTGCGCTTCGATCCGCGCGGCGGCGTGTTCGCGACGCAGGTGCTCGATTACGGCACGCCGCTGGGCGCGCCCGTCGTCTATGAACTGGCGAACCGTTTCCGCCTGGAAAAGACCGATCCCACGGCCGCGCGCTCGCCGGTGAGGAAACCGATCATCTTCTATATCGATCGCGCCGCACCAGAACCCATCCGGTCGGCGCTGGCCGATGGCGTGCGCTGGTGGGCCGACGCATTCGACAAGGCCGGCTTCATAGACGCCTTCAAGGTGGAGATTCTTCCCGAGGGCGTCGATCCGCTCGATCTGCGCTACAATATCGTCAATTGGGTGAACCGCGCGACGCGCGGCTGGTCATACGGCCAGGCTGTGACCGATCCGCGCACGGGCGAGATCATCAAGGGCAATGTCATGCTCGGCTCGCTGCGCGTGCGGCAGGACATGCTGATCTTCGAGGGGCTTGTCGGCGCGGACAAGATCGGCACCGGCGGCCCCAATGATCCGGTGCAGATCTCGCTCCAGCGCCTCCGCCAGCTTGCCGCGCACGAGGTCGGCCACGCGCTGGGCTTCGCGCATAATTTCGCCGCGAGCACGCAGGGGCGCTTCTCGGTGATGGATTATCCCGCGCCGCGCATCGGCGTGAAGGCGGGCGCGCCCGACCTGTCCGACGCCTATGGCAACGGCGCCGGCCGGTGGGACGATTATGTCGTCAAATGGCTTTACGGATCGGCGAGCGATGCGGAAGCCCAGGCGACCGCGAGCGCAGGCGTGAAGGAAGGACTGCGCTACGCAACCGACAGCGATGCGCGTTCGCCCGACACCGGCCAGCCCTGGGGCAGCCTGTGGGACGACGGGGCCGATCCCGCCGCCGAGCTCGACCGCATGGCGGGCGTGCGGCAGGCGGCGCTCTCGCGCTTCGGGCTGAGTGCGCTTTCGCCCGGCGAGGCCGTCGCCAACCTCCGGCGCAAGTTCGTGCCGATATGGCTGCTCGATCGCTATCAGGTCGAAGCGGCGGGCAAGCTGCTGGGCGGAGTCGACTATGCCTATTCGGTGATCGGCGACGGGCGCGAGACTTCGACCGCCGTTCCCGCCGCGATGCAGGACCATGCACTGAACGCGCTGCTCGCGACCCTGGCCCCCACCGCGCTCGAAGTGCCCCCCGCGCTATTGCCGATGCTGTCAGCAGGCTGGTCGGGCGACGACGACCGGCAATATGACATCGAGATCTTCAAGACGGCGGGCGGCACGGTCTTCGATCCGCTGGCCGCCGCCGACGCCAAGGCCGCGCAGACGCTGATGGTGCTGCTTGCTCCGGCGCGGCTGGCGCGGCTTTCCAGCCAGCATATCGGGGACTCATCGCTTCCCGGCGTCGACGGCGTGGTCGATCGGCTGATTTCCGCAACGTTCGATGCAAAGGACGGGGGCCGCCTGGCCGCGATCCGCCGCCGCGTGGCGACGTCGACGGCGCTGGCGCTGGCGCGCGCCGCGCGCGACCCGGCGACTGCGCCCGACGCCGCCGTCGCGATCGAGGATCGGCTGACGCGGCTTTCCGCGGCGCTCGCCAAACGCGCCGGCGACGGAGAGGAGACGGCATGGGCGCACGGGCTGTCGCGCCTGCTCGCCGACCGCGAAGCGCTCGACAAGGCGGCCTCCGACAAGGGACGCATGACGCGCGTGCCCCCGGGCATGCCGATCGGCGCCGAGGACGACTGGATGGGAATGGAGGGCAATTGAGCCGAATCCGCCGGAACGAAAGGGCAAAAGCGCTTGCCGCAGCAGCCAAGGTAGCGCGCGGTCGCAACTTCTGCTAAGAGGCCGGCCGCCGATTTGAGTCGGCGCCCCCTCATCCTGGTCGCCCAGAACATAAGTTTCGGAACCTAAATGTCTTTTGATTCGGTGCCGCCGTCGCTCGGCGCTGCGCTCGCTGAGCGTGGCTATAGCGATCTCACCGCGGTTCAGGCCGCGGTGCTCGCCCCCGAAGCCGTGGGGCGCGATCTTCTCGTTTCCGCACAGACCGGATCGGGCAAGACCGTCGCCTTCGGCCTCGCCATGTCCGCCATGTTGATCGAAGAGCCGCTCGATCGCCCCGGCGCTCCCCTCGCGCTGGTGATCGCGCCGACGCGTGAACTGGCGCTGCAGGTCGAACGCGAGCTGAGCTGGCTTTACGCCAAGGTCGGCGCGCGCGTCGGCGCCTGCGTCGGCGGCATGGACGTGCGCGCCGAGGCGCGGATGCTGTCGCGCGGCGTGCATATCCTGGTCGGCACCCCCGGCCGCCTGCGCGACCATCTGGAACATAACCGCCTCGACACGAGCGAACTGCGCGTCGTCGTGCTCGACGAAGCCGACGAGATGCTCGACATGGGCTTCCGCGACGACCTGCAGGCGCTGCTCGAGGCCGCGCCCGAGGGCCGGCGCACCCTGCTTTTCTCCGCGACCATGCCGCGCCCGATCGCGATGCTTGCGCAGACCTATCAGCGCGACGCGCTGCGCATCTCGACGATCGGCGAAGCGCGCGGCCATGGCGACATCAGCTATCAGGCCGTGACGGTCGCCCCCGCTGAGATCGTCAACGCGGTGGTCAATCTGCTGCGCTTCCACGAGGCGAATGGCGCGATCGTCTTTTGCGCGACGCGCGACAATGTGCGCCACCTTCACGCCAGCCTCGTCGAACGGGGCTTCGCCGCCGTCGCGCTGTCGGGCGAGCATAGCCAGAATGAGCGCAACCACGCGCTGCAGGCGCTGCGCGATCGCCGCGCGCGCGTCTGCGTCGCGACCGACGTCGCCGCCCGCGGTCTCGACCTGCCCGACCTCAGCCTCGTCATTCACGCGGAATTGCCGCGCGACGCCGAGACGCTTCAGCACCGTTCGGGCCGCACCGGGCGCGCGGGCAAGAAAGGCACGGCCGTGCTCGTCGTCCCCGCCGCGCGCCGGCGGCGGATCGAATCGATGCTGCGCGACGCCCGGATTCCGGTCGAATGGACCGACGCGCCCAGCCCCGACGCGATCCGCGCCAAGGATCGCGAGCGCATCGTCGCCGCGCTGCTCGAACCCGTCGTCGCCGACGAGGAAGATCGTGCGATCGCCGCCAGCCTGCTCGCGCAGCGCAGCGCCGAGGATATCGCCGCCGCGTTGGTCCGCGCGCATCGCACCAGCCTGCCCCAGCCGGAAGAGCTGTCCGACCCCAATGTCCGCCGCCTGCCCGAAAAGCGGCCCGGCTTTGACGATGTGGTGTGGTTCAGCATCGGGGTGGGACGCAATCAACGCGCAGATCCGCGCTGGCTGCTGCCGCTGATCTGCCGCCGGGGCGATCTGTCGCGCGGTCAGGTCGGCGCGATCCGTATCGGCGACCGCGAGACGCACTTCCAGATCCCGCGCGACATCGCCGACAAGTTCGCGGCCGCCATCCGGCGCAGCGCCAATGACGATCCCGAAAGCGACGGCGGCGTCCGCATCACGCCTTCAAACGGACCGACGCATGACGCGCGCGGACCGGCGCGCCGCCCGCATAACCGCCCGATGAAACGGCGCGCCTGATCCCGTCGGAGCGTCTTTGCATCCCCGCGAAAAGCACCAATCGGCCTGCCCAACGGGCAGAAACAGGCGCGCGGGCATATAAGCCGCTACGGAACGGGTGTTTCGGGCTGGACCATGGGGCCTCGCTGCTTATAGCAGGGCCCCATGGATGAAGATTTCCGCCAGGCCGCGCTCGACTATCATCGCTATCCCCGTCCCGGGAAACTGTCGGTCGAACCGACCAAGCGAATGGAGACGCAGCGCGATCTGGCGCTCGCCTATTCGCCGGGCGTCGCCGCCGCGTGCGAGGCGATCGCAGCCGACCCGCTGGCGGCGGACGATTACACCGCCCGCGCCAACCTTGTCGGCGTCGTCACCAACGGCACCGCAGTGCTGGGCCTCGGCCATATCGGCGCGCTCGCTTCCAAGCCGGTGATGGAAGGCAAGGTCGTGCTGTTCCGCAAGTTCAGCGGCCTCGACGCCTTCGACATCGAAGTGGACACCACCGATCCCAAGGCGTTCTGCGACGCCGTGGCCGCGCTGGAACCGACCTTTGGCGGCATCAACCTTGAGGACATCAAGGCGCCCGAATGCTTCGCGATCGAGGCCGAGCTTCGCCGGCGGATGAAAATCCCGGTGTTCCACGACGACCAGCATGGCACGGCGATCGTCTGCGCCGCGGCGGTCCGCAACGCACTGCTGCTGCAGGACAAGGATATAACCGATGTGCGCCTCGTCACATCCGGCGCTGGGGCGGCGGCGCTTGCCTGCGTCGACCTGCTCGTCGAGATGGGGCTTCCGGTCGAAAATGTCACGCTGACCGACATTGAGGGCGTGATCCATTCGGGCCGATCGGGAATGCTGCCCAACATGGCGCGTTATGCCCGCGACACCGATGCGCGGACGCTGGCCGAGGTGATAGCGGGCAGCGACATATTCCTGGGCCTTTCCGCCCCGCGCGTGTTCAAGCCCGAATGGCTGCCGCTGCTTGCCGACAAACCGCTGATTCTCGCCATGGCCAATCCCGAGCCCGAGATCCTGCCCGAACTGGTCAGGGCGACGCGCCCCGACGCGATCGTGGCGACGGGCCGGTCTGACTATCCCAATCAGGTCAACAACGTGCTGTGCTTCCCCTACATGTTCCGGGGCGCGCTCGACGTGGGCGCCACCGAGATCAACGAGGCGATGAAGGTCGCGGCGGTCGAGGCGCTGGCGGCGCTGGCGCGCGCGACGCCCGAGGAACGCGTAGCCAACGCCTATGGCGACGAAGGGCTGATCTTCGGCCCCGAGCATATCATTCCCAAGCCCTTCGACCCGCGCCTGATCATGGAGATCGCGCCCGCCGTCGCCAAGGCTGCGGGGGACAGCGGCGTCGCGCGGCGGCCGATCGCCGATCTCGAAGCCTACCGCAATTCGTTGTCGCGCTTCTCCTACCGCTCGACCCAGTTGATGATGCCGCTGTTCGAGGCGGCGCGGCGGGGGCCGCTGCGCAAGGTCGCCTATGCCGAGGGCGAGGCCGACCGCGTGCTGCGCGCGGCGCAGACCGTGGTCGACGAAGGGCTGGCGCGCCCGGTGCTGATCGGCCGGCAGGACCGGATCGAGGCCGCGCGCGACCGGCTGGGCCTGCGCTTCCGCGTCGGCGAGGATGTCGAGGTGTTCGATGCGCTGCGCGACGCCGATGTGATGGAGGCGCTGGCCGAACGCTATGTCGGCATCGTCGAGCGCCGCGGCGTCCCGCCCGCCGAGGCCGGGCGCAGGCTGCGCCGCCGGTCGACGATCATCGCCGCAATGCTGCTGGAAACGGGGCGCGTCGACGCCGCGCTGTGCGGCGGGCCGGGCGACTGGTGGACTGACATGAAGATGGTCGTCGAGATCATCCCGCGCGCCGAGGGCGTCGCGCGCGCATCGGCGCTTACCGCGCTGATCACGCCGCGCGGCACGCTGTTTTTCTGCGACACGCATATGATGGTCGATCCCGACGCCGAGCAGATCGCCGAGATGACGATGCTTGCCGCCGAACAGGTCGGACGGTTCGGCATCACGCCCAAGGTCGCGCTCGTCTCGCACTCCAATTTCGGCGCGTCCAACTCGCCCAGCGCACGCAAGATGCGCGAGGCGCTGGCGCTGATCCACGCACGCGCGCCCGATCTGGAAGTCGATGGCGAAATGCATGCCGACCTGGCGCTGAGCGAAGTGCTGCGCGGCCGTTCGGTCACCAGCAGCACGCTCGAAGGGCAGGCCAATCTGCTCGTCATGCCCTCGCTCGACGCAGCCAATATCGCGCTGACCCTGCTTGCCTCGGTGACGGAGGGGCTGCCGGTGGGGCCGATCCTGCTCGGCATGGCCAAGCCCGTGCATGTGCTGGTCCCCGCGACGACGACGCGCGGGATCGTCAACATGACGGCCTTCGCGGTGGCGCAGGGCTAGGGATTCTTTGCGAAAGGGCGGGAATGCGTCCGTTTCGACGCCCGCCCGCTCACCCCGCCGGCTTCAGCTCGCCCGCGATCGTCGGGAGCAGTTCGGCCACGGTCGGGTGGATGTGCACGGACCGGCGCAGGCGATCGGCCGGAGCGCCCGCGTACATCAGGTCGAGGATGCAGTGGATCGCCTCGTCGCCGCCGATGCCGAGGATGGTCGCGCCCAGAATCGCATCGCTTTCCGCATCGACCACGATCTGCATGAAGCCCTGGCTCTCGCCTTTTTCGACGGCTCGGCCGACGCGCGTCATCGGCCGTTCGCCGACCTTTATGCGCCGGCCCTGCTTCAAGGCCTCGTCGCGCGACAGGCCGATGCGCGCAAGCGGAGGATCTGTGAACAGCGCATAGCAGGAAATGCGGTCGCTTAAGCGCCGCGACGCCCCGTCGAGCAGATTTTCGGCGATGATCTCGAAATCATTATAGCTGGTGTGGGTGAAGGCGCCGCGCCCGTTGCAATCGCCCATCGCCCAGATGCCCGGCACATTGGTGCGCAGCTCGTCATCGACAATGATGTTTCCGCGCGCATCAGTCGCCACCCCCGCCGCGTCCAGCCCGAGATCTTCCGTATTGGGGCGGCGGCCGACGGCGAGCAGCACATGCGATGCGACGACGGCGCGATCTCCGCTGTTGCAATCGACATGGACGAGCGCGCCATCGTCATGCGGCGCGAAGCCGATACATTCGGCGTCGAGACGGAAGGCGACGCCCTCCCCCTCCAATATCTTCTGGATGTCGGCCGAGACGCGCTCGTCCTCGCGGCCGACGATGCGCGGTCCCTTTTCGATCACCGTCACCTGCGCGCCGAAGCGGCGATACATCTGCGCATATTCAAGGCCGATATAGGAGCCGCCGATCACCGCCAGATGGCGCGGCAGCTCGCCCAGTTCGAGGATCGTCCTGTTGGTCATCGTCGCGATGTCGCGGACGCCCGGCATGTCGGGCACGGTCGCGCGCCCGCCGACATTGATAAAGACCTTGCCCGCCGTCAGCGTCTCACCATTCACCTCGATGCTATCGGGGCCGATGAAGCGGGCATGGCCGTGGATGAGGGTGACGCGTTCCGCCCCTTCGAGCCATTTCACGACATTGTCGTGCGCGTTATGCGCGACGGCGAGCGCGCGGGCGCGGACCTTTTCCATGTCGACGCCGACCGGCCCGCTGATCACCACGCCATAATCGGCGGCGCGGCGCGCGAGATGCGCCGCATAGGCGCTGGCGACCAGCGTCTTGGTGGGCATGCAGCCGGTATTGACGCAGGTGCCGCCGACCAGATGGCGTTCGATGATCGCCACCTCCATCCCCGCCCCGGCGAGGCGGACGGCAAGCGGCGAACCCGCCTGCCCCGCGCCGATCACGATCGCGTCGAAACGCCGGATCATGCCAGCAGGCAGAAGATCGCGAGCCCGCCGCCGATCGCCACGGCGTCCTCGATCAACGCCGCCGGGCGATCGCTGCGGAACGCCTTCGCAAGCGCCCCGCGCGCCGCCGCTCCGCCATAGGCGCCGATCACCGCGCCGACGACGCCGAGAACCACGCCCGGCCAGAGCAGCCCGGCGGATGCGCCGACTGTGCCGCCCGAAAGCCCCCCGAACAGGATGCGCGCGCCGAATTGCGCCGGCGTCTTGCGGCTGGGCGTCTAGGGAAGCTGATCGGTAACAAGCTCGATGGCCGCGATCAGCGAAAAGACCCAGGGCGTGAAGCGCCAGCCCATGATGGCCAGCCAGCCGCCTTCGACATTGATCCAACCGAGATGCGCGGCCCAGCTTGTGATCGCAGGGGCCATCATGGCGCGAAGGCCGGCGACCACGCCTATCAGCAGTGCGGCGAGATAGATCATGCGGCAAACCCTCCCTGTCGGAAGCGCTTATAGCTGATGATCATCATCCTGCCGAGCGGGGATTGCGGCTGATCGAAATGCGCCGCACTTTTCCGGGCCGCCCCGGAAAATCCCTAGACCAGCTCGCTGACCAGCTCGTCTATGTCGATCCAGCAGAAGCCGACCATGGAATCCGCAATGCCGTAGGGCAGGAAAAGCTGGCGACCGAGCGCCAGCGCGCCACAGGTATAGACGACGTTGGGGACGTAACCCTTGCGATCATCGTCCGCAGGCGAAAGGATCGGACTGGGCGTGCGGCCGATCACCTTGCGCGGATCGGCCTTGTCGAGCAGCACCGCGCCGATCGAATATTTGCGCACTGCGCCCACGCCGTGCGTGATGAGCAGCCAGCCCTCGTCAATCTCGACGGGCGATCCGCAATTGCCCATCTGCACCAGTTCCCACGGATGCAGCGGGGTGATGATCCGTTCGCCCCCGTCCCAATGCAGCAGATCGTCCGATTCGAGATAATAGATGCTCTCGCCATCCTGCCGCCCGATCATCGCATAGCGGCCGCCGATGCGGCGTGGAAAGAGCGCCATGCCCTTGTTGACCGAGGCGCCCCCCGACAGCGGCGTGAGATCGAAGCTGTCGAAATCGCGCGTGATCAGCAGTTCGGACTGGATCGTCGATCCCGAATAGGCGGTGTAGGTCCCATAAAAGACCGGCCCTTCGTCGTCATCCTCGAAGCGGACGAGGCGAAGATCCTCAAGCCCGTTGCGCTGCGCGGGCGTGACCGGGAAGAGCACGGTGCCCGAAAGTGGCGTGCGCCGTTCGCGCGCGACATGCGCGCCATCGCCATCGACGCGCCCCTCAGGCGCCATCGAGACGAGCGGCAGGCGCGTCAGCTCGACATTGCCCGCCGCCGACAGCACGCCTTCGCGGAACTCCACCGAGGAGATATGCCCTTCGCCGACCGCGCGCAGCGACATGACGAAACGCATCGATCCTTCGGGCAGGCCGGACTGGTTGGGGTGCGGCACCACGCTGGGATTCATCAGCGCGGCGGCGGCATAGCTATATTCGTGGCAGAAATAGGCGCCGACCAGTTCGCGCTGCTGCGCGCGCAACCGGCCGGTGAAGCCCAGTTCCTCGGCCATCTGGCGATAGCGGCGCTCGAACACCTCGCTGATGTCGAAATGCCGGTCGCCAAAATCCTGATAGACGATGCCGAGTTCGGCGAGGCAGGTGCGCGCATCCATCTTCAGAACGCCGTCGAAGATACGATGCGCGCGCGAAAGCTGCGACGGATCCATCCCGCTGGGCTTCACCGGGACATGGAAGGGCCGGATCACCACCCGGGCCGCATCCGGCTGCAATCGAAGCGGCAAATGCCGCAATTTTGGCATCAGAAAACCCCCAGACGTCCTTCCGGGCGCAGAAGCTCGCCCTCCCCCTCCGACCCGCTGGCCGCACGCAACTGATGCATCGCGCTGGTCGATCGGATGAACGAGATCACTGATTCCGCGCCCTGATTGAGATTGACGCCTTCGGGAACGAGCCCGTCATGGCAGTCGCCTTCGGCAGCGATGGCGATGCTGATGCCATGATCGTTGGCGCCGAGGAACCAGTTGTAGGCGCGCCGCGCCTCGGCAGCCCAATCGCCCCCCGGATCGGCGGCGAGCGCCGCGATGCATGCGTCGATCGTGGCGCTCGCCTCGATCGGCTGCTGGTCGAACGGCGCGGGCGCCACGCGGCGGCGGCCGAAACCCTCCGAGCCGACGGGGCGAAAGCAACCGTCAATGCCGGTCTGGGTGCGGCACAGCCAGCGCAGCGCCTTGAGCCCCGCATCGATCCAGTCGCTTTCGTCAAGCGCCAGGCCGACGCGGATCAGCGCCTCGGCGAAGCGGGCGTTGTCGTAGGTCAGATAATCCTCGAACCAATGCCATTCGTCGTCGCTCGCGGCGACGAACATGGCATGGAGATCAGCGCCGATGCGCCGGGCGAGAGCGAGCGCCTCGCCATCCTCGGGCCGCGCCGCGATCAGTTCGACAAGGCCCAGCAAGGCAAGCGTCCGCGCGCGCGGAGCCTCCAGCGTCGCAACGCGCGGCAGCACGCGCCGCGTCAGCCAGCGCGCCCACAGCTTCAGATCGGAAGGCATGCGCGATTCGGCGATCTTGGCGACGGACCAGAAGCCGCGGCCGATGCTGTCCTCCGACCCTTCATCCTCCAGCCAGTCGCGGCCATAGCCCATGAAGTTGCGGAAGCTGCCCTTCGCGTCATCCCATGCGTGATGGACGAAGGCCGCATAGACGCGCGCGAGGCGAAGCAGGCCGGCGCCAGGGTCGCGCAGCGCGGCGATCTCGCTGATGGCGATCAGCGCGCGCGCGTTGTCATCAAGGCAATAGCCATGATTGCGATCGGGGAGCGAAAAGATGCCATGCTGCGCGATCCCGCAATCGTCGCTCAGCCGCTCAAGGCCGCCCCAGGCGATGCCGGGCAGTTCACGCGGGACGGGATGGCGCAGCCGCACGACCTTATCGGGCTTTTCCGTCGCCTGACGGAAGATGCGCATATAATTGTCGGCGAGTTTGCTCCAGACCATCGAGCGCCCGATTTCATATGCGCGCTCGCCGATAGCGCGGCGGCGTTTTTCGTCGGTCAGCAGAGCGATCGTCTCGTCGGCCAGCGCGGCGGGATCGGCGAATGGCACAAGGACGCCGCAACCCTCGCCGATCAGATCCTCGGCGTGCCAATAGGGCGTCGACAGCACCGGCCGGCCAAGCGAAACCGCGAAGCTGAGCGTGCCCGACGTGATCTGCTCGCGGTGCAGATAGGGCGTCACGTAAATGTCGGCGGCGGCCAGATAGGAGAGCAGCGTTTCGTCATCCGCATAGCGATTGACGAAACGGACATGATCGCTGACCCCGCGCTCGGCCGCCTGCGCGATGAGCCGCTCGCGATAGGCCTCGCCCTCGTGCGCGACGAGGTGCGGATGCGTAGCGCCCAGCACCAGATAGAGCGCATCGGGCCGCGCCGCGACGATGCGCGGCATGGCGTCGATCATATGCTCGATGCCTTTGTTGGGCGACAGCAGGCCGAAGGTGAAGAGCAGCTCACGCCCGCCAAGGCCAAGCGCATTCTTGAAGGCCGCGCTGTCGGCGAAGGGGCGATCGGGCACGCCGTGCTGGACCACGGCGATGCGATGCGCGGGGATCGCGTAAGTTTCACGCAGGATCCGGGCCCCGCGATCGGACATCACGATCAGCCGCGACGACCGATGCGCAAGCCCCAGCGTCACACGCCGCTGGCTCTCATTGGGATCGGACAGCACGGTGTGCAGCGTCGTCACCACCGGCGCATCGAGCGCGTCGAGCAGGTCGAGCAGCCATGCGCCGGCCGGGCCGCCGAAAATGCCGAACTCATGCTGGACGCAGATGACATCGGGCCGCATCGCGTTGATCGTCGCTGCTGCGGCGCGATAGGCGTCATGGTCGTCCTGACGGATCGTCGCCTTTACGGGCGCCGGGAAGTCATAGACCGAATCCTTGTCGAGCATGGCGACGACATCGATCTCGGCAGTCGGGAAGGCGGCTTTCAACGCATTGTGGACGCCTTCGGTGAAGGTGGAGATGCCGCATTTGCGCGGCGGGAAATTGCCGATCAGGGCGATTCGGCGAATCTCCCGCTGGATGCCGGGAGCGGTCGGTTGATCGCGGCGCCATTCCATCTTCATCAACGATCTTCCCGTTTGCGTGTCGAGCCCTCACCACCCCGAGTCGAAGAACGCACAGCAGGCCACAAGTTCCGCTGCATCGCAACATGATTCGCTGGACTGGGGACGTACAAGGCGTGCCGAAGGTCAATTAGCGTCAATAACGCGCGTTCGCTTCATGGTTTCCACCAATTTTCAACATCTGTCGTGCATATGGGCCGTCCCGTCCGGCCGGGCGGGAAATCGGATTGCCCCATCGCCGGCGGGTCGATTTGCTGGGAAAGCCTCTTGTGGCGGCTGGCGCGGGCCTGTCTAACTTGCCGCGCGCCTGCCCGGCAGAGGCGGGCGTTATGCGCAACGCAGGGTGGGCGCGGCTTGAGGCCGTCACATCGCCCTGCTAGCCGCGAGAGACAAACACGGAGGTAACAGGGTGAACGACAACGAACTTCTTCTGCAGCTTCAGGAGATCATGGCGGACACCTTCGATCTGGATTCGGTCGATATCACTCCGGAAACCACCGCCGCCGACATCGAGGAATGGGACAGCCTGAGCCATATCCGCCTGATCGTCGCGATCGAGCGCGAATTCGGCATCAAATTCTCCAATGCCGAGATCGAGGACATGAACAATGTCGGCGATCTGATGGGTGCGATCAGGAAAAAGACCGGCCAGCCGGCCTGAGGCTGAACCGCGATGCTGTCCGAACTTGACTGGCTGCGGCCGACCCCGGCCGACTTCCGCGATCAGCTCCGCACGCTCCGCGCCGAATTGCCGGGCGGCGGGCAGGCCGCGGTCGAACGGCTGATCGCGCTTGCGACGCACCGGCTGGACGAAAGCCAGCTTGGTCGACTCGCCACCGCCGCCGCATCGATCGAAGGCGATCCCCAGCCGCTGTCGCGCATGACGCTGGGCATCGTGGGCGACGGCACATTGTCGCTGCTCGGCTCGGCCATCGCGGGATCGCTGCTGCGCCACGGTTTCCTCGCCCGCGTCGTCACCGGCGACTATGGCAGCGCGCTCCAGCAGGCGACGGACCCGACAAGCCCGCTGCGCACGGCCGATCTGGACGCATGCCTGATCGTTCCCGACTATCGCCTGTCGCTTGGCCGACCCGCGCCGACTGCAGAGGCGGCGGCGCGCGAGGTCGACGCCGCCTTCGCGCGAATCGAGGCTATCGCGCAGGGCCTCCGCCCGTCGGTCAGGGGCCAGATCTTCGTCCAGACGCTGCCGCCGCCCGTCGAGCCGCTGTTCGGCAGCCTCGACCGCGTCGAGGCCGGCTCGCTGTTCGCGATGGTCGAGGCGCTCAACGCCAGGCTCGTCGCCTGGGCGCGCAGCGGCGCGGTGATCCTGGTCGATATTGCGCGGCTGGCCGCTTCCGTCGGCTATGAGCGCTGGGACGAACCGCGCCACTGGCACGCGTCGAAACTGAGCTTCTCGCCCGCGATGATCCCCGTCTATGCCGATGTCGTCGCGCGGACGATCGCAGCAGCGCGCGGCAAGGCGAAGAAGGCGCTGGTCCTCGATCTCGACAATACTTTATGGGGCGGGGTGATCGGCGACGACGGGCTGGACGGCATCGTCATCGGCCAGGGATCGTCGGGCGGCGAAGCGCATCTGGCGATCCAGCAGTTTGCGCTCGACCTGCGCCAGCGCGGCGTCGTGCTCGCCGTCTGCTCCAAGAATGAGGACGACGCGGCACGCCTGCCCTTCCGCGAACATCCGGACATGCTGCTGCGCGAGGATCATATCGCGGTTTTTCAGGCCAACTGGACCGACAAGGCGTCCAACCTGCGCGCGATCGCCGCGACGCTCAACATCGGCGTCGACGCCCTCGTTTTCCTTGACGACAACCCCGCCGAGCGCACCCAGGTGCGGCGCGAGCTGCCGCTTGTCGGCGTGCCCGAGCTGCCCGACGATCCGGCGCTCTTCCCGCGCATGCTGGCGACGGCGGGCTATTTCGACGCGGTCGCCTTTTCCGAGGAGGATCGCGCCCGCGCCGATCTCTACAAGGCCAATGCCGAGCGCGCCGAGATGCTGGCCTCGGCCAGCGATGTGGGCGCCTATCTCCGCTCGCTCGACATGCGCTGCATCATCCGGCCCTTCGATTCGATCAGCCGCGCGCGCGTGTCGCAGCTCATCAACAAGTCGAACCAGTTCAACCTGACGACGCGGCGCTATTCGGAAGCCGAGGTCGCCGAAGCTGAAGCCGATCCGGCGCGCCATGGCATCCATATCCGCCTCACCGATCGTTTCGGCGACAATGGCATCATCTCGGTGATCATCGCCGACCGGAAGGGAAGCGACTGGGACATCGACACCTGGCTGATGAGCTGCCGCGTGCTCGGCCGGCGGATCGAGGATGCGGCGCTCGCCCATCTCGTCGCCGCCGCGCGCGCCGATGGGGCCAAGCGCATCCTCGGCCGCTATATTCCCAGCGCCAAGAACCGCATGGTCGAAGGCCACTACGCCAGGCTCGGCTTCACGCTGCTCGAGGATCTGGGAGAAATGGGCGCAGTCTGGGCGCTCGACATCGAAGATTATGCCGCGCCCGACCTGCCGATGACGGTCGAGGACGATGCGCTGGCAAGCAAGGGAGTGACCGTTTGACGACGATGCCCGAGGCGCTGGCCGATCTGCTCGCCGCCAGCCCCGCGACCCGCGAGATCGTGGGCGCGGTGCTGGCCGACTGGCCGGACCACGCCGCCTATCTGACCAAGAGCTTCGCCGCGCGCAGCCCCGAGCAGATGGCGGCGACCGAGGAAGCCGCCACCGCCGCACTGCGCCTGATCGGCGACGACGCCGCGCGTTTCGCGCATGGTTATCACTGGACCTGCGACCGCCTGCGCGACGAAGAGCTCTTCTTCCACCGCGAAGGCCGCTACCGCCTCTCGACCTTCGCCGAGGCCGACGCCGAGGTCTATTCCAACCACGACTATATGACGCCCTATGTCGACGGGCTGCTGCTGACCCAGATCCTCTGGTACAATCACGTCGCGACATTCGAGATGTTCCTCAACCGCGTGCTTGGCGCGGCGGACAAGCCCTTCTCCTATCTGGAAGTCGGCCCCGGCCACGGGCTGATGGTTTATTGCGCAGCGCGATCGCCGCTGTCGCAGAGCCTGGAAGCCTGGGACGTCAGCCCGGTGTCGCTGCGCGAGACGCGCGCCGCGCTCGACCGGCTGGGCGTCGACAAGCCCGTCTCGCTCGTCGAGACCGACATTCTGCAGGCGGTGCGCCCCGACAAGCGTTTCGACCTCATCGTCATTTCCGAAGTGCTCGAACATCTCGAACGGCCGCAGGATGCGCTCGCCTTCCTGCGCGACGTGATCGCCGAGGATGGCCGCATCTTCATCAACGTGCCGCTCAACAGCCCGTCCCCCGATCATATCTACCTGCTCTCGACGCCAGAAGAAGCGCGCGCGCTGGTCGAGGAAGCGGGCTTCGCGGTCGACACGATCGAGCTTTACGCGACGCAGGGCCGCCCGGTCGAAAAGGCGGTAAAGAACAAGGTCAGCGTATCAGTCGGCATGATCGCAAGGCCGGTGGCCGGCGCGGCGGCGCGTTAGGACCGCCACCGGGTGCTGTTCAACTCCTTCGTCTTTATCTTCGGCTTCCTGCCGATCGCGCTGGCGGCGACCTATTGGCTCGGCCGCTGGAAGCAGTCGGCGGCGAAGCTGGCGCTCACCCTGCTGTCTCTGGGCTTCTACGCCTGGTGGCGGCCCGTGCATCTGCCGCTGCTGCTCGGCTCGATCATCTTCAATTATATCGTCGGCGGGATCATCCAGCGCGCCTATGCCGACGGGCGGCAGCGATCGGTTAAGCTGTGGCTGGTCATCGGCCTGATCGCCGACGTCAGCCTGCTCGGCTGGTTCAAATACGCCAATTTCGTCGCCGACAATGTCGGGCTGCTCGTCGACCATGACCTCGGGCTGGCGCGGATCACGCTGCCGCTCGCCATCTCCTTCTTCACCTTCCAGAAGATCGCCTATCTGATCGACAGCGCGCGCGGCGATACGCAGCGGATGAGCTTCCTCGATTTCTCGCTGTTCGCGGCTTTCTTCCCCCAGCTCATCGCCGGACCGATCGTTCATTACAAGGAAATCGTGCCTCAGTTGCAGGGCCGGCTGTTCGCGCACCGCTTCGCGCGCAACATGCTGATCGGCACGGTGATCTTCGCGATCGGGCTGTTCAAGAAAACGGTGATCGCCGACACGCTGTCATCCTATGCCGATCCGCTGTTCGCGGCGGCCAGCGCAGGCCATGAGTTCAACATCGCGTCGGGCTGGCTGGCGGCGATCACTTATACGCTCCAGCTCTATTTCGACTTTTCCGGCTATTCGGACATGGCGATCGGGCTGGCGCGGATGCTGGGGGTGAAGCTGCCGCTCAACTTCCATTCTCCGCTGCGCGCTGCGAGCATCATCGATTATTGGCGGCGCTGGCACATGACGCTCCAGCGCTTCATCGTCGCTTATATCTTCCAGCCGCTGTCGCTGCCGCTCAACCGCATGGCGGCGCAGCGCGGGCTGACCGGCTGGACATCCTTCGCGCTGGCGGTCGGCGTGCCGACCTTCGTCACCTTCGTCGCGGTCGGCATCTGGCACGGCGCGGGCTGGACCTTCGTATTGTTCGGCGTGATGCACGCCATCTACATCTGCGTGAACGAGGCGTGGCGCGAACGGCGCAAGAACCGCCGCCGCGCGCTGCGCAAGCAGGGCCGCACGCTGGGCGATCCGGGCGTAGGCGAGCGGGCGGCCTATCATCTCATCACGCTGCTCGCGATCATCTACGGCAACGTCATGTTCCGCGCGCACAGCGTCGACGATGCGCTGTCGGTCTGGTCGGGGATGAGCGGGCTGGGTTCGCTTGATCTCACCCTCCCGGCGCTTGCAACCTGGGGGCTGGCGGCGACGATCGTCGTCGGCGCGGCGATCGTCGCGCTGATGCCCAATACGCAGCAGATCATGCGGCGGTTCGACCCCGCCTATAACTGGAAGGAATGGGCGGATGTCGCGCCGGCGATGGTCCGCTGGACCTGGCGCCCCAATGCCGCCGGCCTGTTCTTCGCCGCCCTTGCGCTGTTCCTCGGCGTGATGTTCATCCAGCGCGGCCAGGCCGTGTTCCTCTACTTCAACTTCTGAGGAAGCCGGGATGATGCGACTTCATGCCGGCCGGAAACTGATCGCGATCCTCGCGACGTCGCTGCTGCTCGCCATCGGCGCTTCGCTGCTCCCCGAGAACAGCTATCAGCGCTGGCAATTGCTCGACGACACCATCCATGCGCGCGCGCGCTGGATTTACGAACGCATCCATTATGATCCGACGCCGATCGACGTCGCGTTCATCGGTCCGTCGCGCATCGGCGCGGGGATCAACGCGCCGCAACTGGGCGCAGCGTTGGCGAAGCGCGGCCTGCCGTCCAACGTCGTGAACTTCTCGCTGCCCGAGACGGGGCGCAACATCAACGACGTGATCGTCGAGGAAATGCTGAAAACCAAGCGGCCGAAGCTGCTGGTCATCGGCGTGATCGAAAAGCCGTCGCGCTTCGGCCATTCGGCGTTCAAATATATCGCGCCGCGCGCGATGGTCGCGAACCCCGGCTATTTCGGCAACATCAACTATCTGCCCGATCTCGCCTATCTGCCCTTCCGCCAACTCTATCTGTTCGCCGCCGATCTGATGCCGGGCGCAACGGGGCTGACCAAGAGCTTCGATCCGGCGCGCTATGCCGGCAGCTCCGTCGATACGACAGGCGACGTCGTGATGCCCGACGGTTCGATCAAGAACGCCACCCTGCCCGCTTCGCCCGCCGAGCTTGATCGCGGTGTCCGCAAGCTGGAGCGGGGGATGCATCCGCCTTTCCTGCCCGCGGCGCTCGCCGATGTGGAGTTTGGCGACGAACGCCACTTTACGCGCCGGATCGTCGCGGCGGCGAAAGCGCGCGGCATCCCCGTCGTGTTTCTCGCGCTGCCATATCATACCGGCCCGGCGGCGGTGCAGGAGCAAGCCTTTTACACTCAGTTCGGCCCGCTGTGGAATGCGTCCTTCCTTGCGCCGCATGGCGAATGGTACGCCGATTACGGCCACCTGACCGCGCATGGCGCGACGATCCTGACTGACTGGCTGGTCGAGCCCGTCGCCGCCGCGCTGGAGAAGCACCCATGATGCCCGTCAACGCCCCGCTCCATCATGTCGGCGTCATCCAGCCCGACGAGGAAACCGCGCTGGCGATGATGGCGACGCTCGGCCTCAGTGAAGCCTATCGCGGCTATGTGCCGCAATTTCACGCGCTGTGCATCTTCACCCATGCCGTTAGCGGATCGCCGGTCGAGTTCGTGATCCCCGACGGCGGCCCGCTGCTCAAGTTCAACAAGGGCGCGGGCGGGCTCCACCATCTCGCCTTCGAGGTGCCCGATCTCGCCGCAGTCGCCGCCGCGTTCGAGGCGCAGGGGCTGCGCATGCTGGAACCCGAGCCGGTGAAAGGCGCGGGCCCCTTCCTGTGCAATTTCCTGACGCCGGCGGCGACGCGCGGGGTGATCGTGGAATATGTCCAGCCGCTTCCCGCGGACTGGAAAGGCTGAGCGCGGCGCAATGTCCCGCCCCACGGTCAGTGTCGTCGTGCCGCATTATGGCGATCCCGCGCCGCTCGACCGCTGCCTGGCTGCGCTCGTCGCGCAGAGCTGGCCGCATGCGGATTATGAGATCGTCGTCGCCGACAATAATTCGCCGCAGGGCGAAGAGGCGATCGCGGCCGTCGTCGCGGGCCGCGCGCGGCTGGTGATCGCGACGGAGCGGGGCGCCGGGCCAGCGCGCAACGCCGGCGTCGCCGCGTCGCAGGGCGCCATTCTGGCCTTCACCGATTCGGACTGCATCCCCGATGCCGACTGGCTGGCCGAGGGCGTGAAGGCGCTCGACGCGCATGACTTTGTCGGCGGGCGAATGGTGGTGACGCTGGACAGCGAAGGGCCGAAGAGCGGGGCCGAGGCGTTCGAGCAGGTTTTCGCCTTCGACAATGAGGATTATGTCCGCCGCAAGGGCTTCACCGTCACCGCCAACCTCTTCTGTCCCCGCGCGCTGTTCGACAAGGTCGGCGGCTTTCGCGTCGGCGTGTCGGAGGATCTTGAATGGTGCCTGCGCGCGCGCGACGCTGGCTATCGCATCGGCTATGCGCCGGGCGCGGTCGTCGGCCATCCGGCGCGGCGCGACTGGCCGGCGTTGATCGGAAAGTGGCGTCGGATCAACGCCGAAACATACAAGCTGTCGTCTGGCACGGCGCGAGGGCGGCTGGCCTGGCTCGTCCGCGCCTGGCTGATGCCCGTATCGATCGTGGCGCATGCGCCGCGCATCTTCGCCAGCGACCGGCTGACGAACGGGCGCGAACGGATCGCCGCGCTCTGCACGCTCGCCCGGCTGCGGCTGTGGCGCTTCGCCGACGCCCACCGGCTCTTTTTCAAGGAGCGCTGACATCAAGGTCGCCATCTGCATCGTCGCCTTCCGCAACATCGAGGACATTAGATCCTGCCTCGATGCGATCGCGGGGCTGACTCATGCCGACTATCAGGTCGTCATCTGCGAAAATGGCGGCGACGCAGCGTGCGAGGCGATGCGCGCCGCGATCCCGGCGCAGCTTCCCGGCGGGCAGGACGTCATGCTGATCGCCGCCGACAATCCGGGCTATGCCGGGGGCGTCAATCGCTGCCTCGACGCCAGCCCCGACGCCGACGCCTGGTGGGTGCTCAATCCCGATACGCGCCCCGATCCCGGCGCGCTGGCGGCCCTGCTCGCGCGGCTGGCGCAGGGCGACGTGCAGGCGGCGGGCGCGACGCTCTATCTGCCTGACGGGCGCGTCCAGGCCTATGGCGGGCGCTGGCAGCCGGAGCTGGCGCGCTCCGAATCGATCGGCTGGGGCCGCACGCTCGCCGACCCCATCGACGCGGCGGCGGTCGAACGGAAGATGACCTATATCCACGGCGCGTCGATGCTCGTCAGCCGCGCCTTCCTCGCGACGGCGGGGCCGATGCGCGAGGATTATTTTCTCTACTGCGAGGAAATCGAATGGTTCGAGCGCGCCCGCGCGCTGGGGCTGCGGCTCGGCTTCGCCCCCGATGCGAAGGTGCTCCACCTGCAAGGCACGACGACGGGCGCGGCGGCGGGCGTGACGGCAAGGTCGCGCCTCTCCGTTTTCCTCGACGAGCGGAACAAGATCAACGTCATCCGCGACACGAAACCGGCCTTGCTATGGTGCGGTGCGCCTGCGGCATTGCTGATCGCCGTCCGCCGTTTTGCGTTGCGGCGGGCATGGCGCCAGTTCGGCTATGCGCTGTCGGGCTGGGCGGCCGGCCTGCGCGACGAGCGCGACAAACCCCGATGGATGACGCCGCAACGGCGGAAATCAGAGAATTAATTGGTCGGGGAGAGAGGATTCGAACCTCCGGCCCCTGCCTCCCGAAAACCCAGAGCGCGGCGTTTTCCGCGGCTTTTCGGCTCTCGTTCCCGCTTTGTTGCCGTGAACGTGACGCGAACAAGCGGACATAGCACGGACATAACTCGGACGTGTCATGCCTTCCTCCTATCTGCCGCCTTGCGTGCTTCTTCCATGAAGGCCGGGTGATGGTGCGCGTAAAGCTGCGTCGTCCGCGCGTCGGAGTGGCCCAGCCATCCGCCTATCTTGTCGAGCGGCACGCCCTGTTGGGCGAGCCAGGTGCCGCAGGTATGGCGTAGCGTGTGGGGCGATATTTCATGCCGCAGGATCGGCGCGCCGTCCTCGTCGAATTTAGGCACCATGATCGCCCTGCCGTCGCTATCGATCGCCCGCACCAACGCCGGCTTCGACAAGCCAGCCTCGATGCACGCGCTGTTGAAGGCTCGCTTCATGTTACCCAGCTTCGCCCCGTCGCGGTGGAGGACGTAACCAAGATCCGTGCCTCGGCGTCGCGCGAGACGTAGGAAGGTAAGAAGGCGCTTGGGAATCGGCTGGTGCGCCCGTCCCTTCGATGTTCGTTGCCGATCGGGCGGATTGAAGTTGATCCGCTCGCGCTCGAAATCCACCTGTGGCCAGCGCAGTTCAAGGATCGCTCCCTTCCGCGCGCCGGTATAGAGGGCAATCAGGATGAAGAGCGGCAAATAGGCGCGAGTGCTTGCATGGCCCCTACGCGCGGCGTTGAGCAGCGCCGCGACTTCCGAACGTCGCAGCCAGCGATCTTTACCCTCGGGCTTCGGCGGCAGATGAACGGTCGGAGCATAGGTGATCCGCCCTTCATCCTTCGCATAGTTGATTGCGGCTCGTAGGGTCGCCAATTCACGGCGGATCGTGCCAGGCGCTTTGCCCCGCTCACGGCTATATGCGCGGCATGTTTCACGGATCACGTCCCCCACCATTCGTTCGCCCCAGAAGGGCACCAGCGCGGCTATGGCGTAACCGATACGGGCACGGTCGGCGGTGGTGGGCGCGTGTTCTTGCCCGTAAAGCGCTAGCGCGTCGTCGATGGGAAATCTGCTCGGATCACGCGGCCCGGCCGGCCGGCTGGCTCGCTCGCGTTCACGGATGAAGTCGGCGAGGGCGATTTGAGCCGCTTCGCTATCTCCAGTGCCCGTGCTGAGCTGCCGGGTGCGCCCGGCTTCGCTCCATTGGATATACCAGCGCCCACGGTCGCGGACGAAGTTGAGATAGGGACCTCGGTTCGGGCGCGGCATGTCGTCACCTTCCGGCTTGCTATGAACCCCCGCACGTCGTCGGGGTCGAAGAGATATGCTTTGCCGAAGCGTACCGCCGGCAGGCCGTCGGCGCGCATCGTGCGCACGGTGCGTTCGGACGGAATCCCGAACTCCTCGGCAACTTGCTTGGCTGTCATCAGGCGCGCCATGGCTACGCGCCCGCGTCATCTTCATATGCGCCCAACTCCCCCGCGAGCACGCGCTCGAGGCGGTAGATGCCCTGGTTGATGAGCCGCTGCAGCGAGAGAATCAGGGGCGTCAGGCCGGCGTTGCGGTCTGCGATGATCGAGCCAACGTCATTGCCGTCGACCACCTTGAGCCAAGTGCTGGGCGGTCGAGAGCCGGATTTGCCAGGACTTCCCGTAACGATCGCGAACGGCCCACCTTCCCAGCGCCATTTTCCCGTCGACTCCTGCTCGACAACAACCTTCTCGATCAATTCGGGCAGGAGCGGGCGAAGGCTATTCACGATGATACGAGCGGGGGCAGCGGCCATCGACATGCCGTGCGTCAGTTCGCTCATAATCACGAGTGCGACGGCATCTGCGACGGAGTAACGGGGATAGCCTCCCACGCGCGTTTCGCCGAGCTCAAGCCCCCAAGTCCGCGCCGTGGTTGGCGCGATGCGGGCGGCGCCATAGATGACGCCTGCCCGCAGATTCTTCATCGTATCCAATTTCGACATCGGAACTCCTTTCGACGGGATCACGTCTAAACCGATGTCGGGCGGCGCGCAAGAAGTTCGACGTGCACTCGTCGAATTGTTAGGGGGCCGTATTCCGACGCTCCCGGAGCAGTTCTCCATGCCCTTCATCCAGTTGATCTTTGACTGAAATGAGCATGGTCCACATCCCTTGCAGGGCCCGGGTCAAATTCGTATCGGGATCGCGATCAGCTTCGACCGCTGTAACAATCATCGCCTGTAGACCGATCATTTCGTCCAGCCGCCCGGCCAGATCGTCGAGAAACGCGGTCGGTCTGGGAGTACGGATTGGCATTGAAGCAGGAGCGTTGGTCGCGCGCTCGGGCGCGGGTATGCTATAGGCATGAGCGGCCATATTCACCTCGCAACAGGTGGTTGTGGTTAGGATCGGGGCGGAAGCGCCAACTTCCCCTCGATCCGCTGTTCTGATATCAGAATCAGATGACGCGAGCAACTTCTGATATCAAAAATCCCAAACGACCAGGCCAATCGGGCGTGCCGGTGATGGTCCGCCTGCAGCCCGACCAGCTCGCGGCGCTCGATGCTTGGATTGCCCGCCAGCCGTCGCCGGGGCCATCGAGGCCGGAAGCGATCAGGGTTTTGTTAGCGCAATTGATCTAACCCACTGGATATGGCGCGAGGAGGTTACCTTGGGGGCGGCTCGATAATTGGCTGGAACGCCAATGCCAGCATTCGCGGTCGAAAATTTTCCGTTCGGTCTTCGGGCCGAAGGTCAATTAAAAATCCTAAGGACCACAATAAATTAACAAAAAAATCGAGATCGCTAAAAAGTCGCCGATCGATCTCGATCGGTTACGGTGAAGATCATCTTCTTCAACAACTGGCGGATTCGTCGGCCACCAAGGATGGCCGAAAAAATACGTTCATTACGCCCATCTCATATGGGATATTCTTGTCTTACGTGAAAAGCGGCGCATTCGATGTCAAACGCTATCGCCTGAGGTTTGTCCGGCTTTAGGGTCAGGACCCATTGATATGGGCGTTGCGATCTGATTCATGCTCCGCAAGGAGACTGGATTTGAGCGACCTGTATTGGCTGACGGACGAGCAGAT
>QFNN01000107.1 GCA_003240855.1 Sphingomonas sanxanigenens | reverse complement strand
GCAGGCGCGCGCCATCTTCGAGGCGGCGTGCGACGTCGCGGCGAAGAGCGGCGAGGCGCCGATTCCCGAAGTGATGATCCCGCTCGTCGCCACCAGGCGCGAGCTGGAGCTGATGAAGGCGATCGTCGACGCGGCGGCCAAGGCCGTCTTTGCGGAGAAGGGGCGCGAGATCGAATATCTCGTCGGTACGATGATCGAACTGCCGCGCGCCGCGCTCAAGGCCGATGAGATCGCCGAAGTCGGCGAGTTCTTCAGCTTCGGCACCAACGATCTCACCCAGACTACGCTGGGCGTCAGCCGCGACGACGCCGGTCGTTTCCTGACGACCTATGTCGACAAGGGCATCTTCGCACGCGACCCCTTCGTCAGCCTCGACGTCGAGGGTGTGGGCGAACTGATCCGCATCGCGGCCGAGCGCGGGCGCAAGACGCGGCCGAACATCAAGCTCGGCATCTGCGGCGAACATGGCGGCGATCCGGCCTCGATCGCCTTCTGCGAGGAAACGGGCCTCGACTATGTCAGCGCCTCGCCTTACCGTGTGCCCATCGCACGGCTGGCGGCAGCCCAGGCGGCGATGAAAAGGAGAGGTTGATCGGCCTTGCGATCCTGGGCGCGTTTCCTGATCTGCGGCGCAGCCGGCCTGCTCGTCGGAGCGGGCGGCGCGCTGTGGAGCGTCAGGACGGGCACGACGGGATCGAGCGCGCCGATCGGCCCCTGGACGACGGGACGCGATTTCGGCAGCGCGGATGCGAGCGCCAGAACGCGGGCGATCGTCGCGTTCGCCGGGCTGCTCGCGCTGCCGTCGCGCGAGGCGCGCTATTACCTGGCCAATGTCGATGACGCCGGCCAGCCGCTCGACGGGCGCTGCGCCTATAAGGTGACAGGCGGCGAGGGCGGCGGGGCATGGTGGAGCCTGACCCTCTATGATCTTGACGGCTATCTGGTCGGCAACGGCCCGCGCATCTTCTCGATCAACAGCGCGGCGGTCGCGCCGGCCGATCACGGGGCCTGGACGGTCAATGTCGCGCCCACAGCGCAGCCGGGGCGCTGGCTGCCCACCGGCGGCATCGACCGCTTCAACCTGACGCTGCGCATCTACCTGCCGGCCGACGGCGGCAAGGCCAATCTTACGCGCGCGCAATTGCCGCGCATCGCGAAACAGGGTTGCGCCTGATGCGGCGCTGGCTGCTCCCGATCCTGTTCGGCGCCGTGATCGCCGCGATCGCCTGGCAGGCGACGCTGGTCGCGATGCCCGATATGCTGATGCGGCTCGCGATCGGGCGGATCGAGAAGATGAGCGGCGGCATCAACGTCATGCGCCACCCCGGCCTGTCGGACGACAAGGCGCGGACGATCGTGCGGCCCAGCCCCGATCTCGCTTATTCCTCATGCGCCTATGATTTGTCGAAGGGGCCGCTCGCCATCCATGTCGCGCCGACGCCCGCGCCATATTGGTCGCTCTCGATATTCGATGCGAACACCGATGTCGCCTTCGTGCGCAACAGCCGCGAGACGCGAGGGGCGCCGCTCGACATCGTCGTCGCGCTTGCCGGTCAGCCAGTGCCGGACGGGCGGGAGGCCGTGCGCGTCAACGGCGCGAAGGGCGTCGCGCTGATCCGCGCCCTGGTGCCCGACCGCGCGGCCTATCCCGCGATAGACCGCGCGCGGCGCGCAAGCTGGTGCAGGGCGCTCTGATTCCCGGTCACGCGTAACGCGCGCGCAGTTCGTCCGTCTTGCCTGTGCGCAGCAGCGCCGCCTGCTCGCGCCAATGCTCGTCGGCGATGCGACCGGGGGCGAAGCCGAGCGAACCTTCGAGCGCCGCTTCCTCCGCCGCGCTCATCTTCTCCAATTCGCGATAGCTGTGGACGCCGAGCGAATTCAGCCGGTCCTCGCCTGATCGGCCGACGCCCCGGATCAGCGACAGATCGTCCCGCCTTCCCGCAGCGGCGGCCGCGATGCCGCCGCCGACCAGCGGATCGGGCGGGCTGCGGCGTTCAAGCTCGGCGATGCGCGCGTTGGCGGCGGCGACGCGAGCGTCATAGTCGGTTCGGAGCCTTTCATGCGCGTCGCGTTCGACCCGCAGCGCGCGCTTCCACCGGCCGCCGCCGCTGCGCAGCAGAAAGCCGGCGGCAAAGGCCAGCAATAGCATGAAGGTCACATAGACCCATTCGTCGGACGTCAGGCTCATCATGGCACGCTCTCCTACTAGGGTAAGAGCGCGCGACAGGCGTCGACGTTCCCGGAGCGGGGCCCGGAACGTCGCGCAGGATCAGGGCTTGCGGTTCACGAAGGAGTCGGAGATCGCGCAGGCGGCCGGGCCGAGAATGACGATGAACAGCACCGGCAGGATGAAGAGGATGAGCGGCACTGTCATGATCGCGGGCAGGCGCGCGGCCTTTTCCTCGGCGCGCATCATGCGCTCATTGCGGAACTCGGCCGAGAGGACGCGGAGCGCAGCGGCGAGCGGCGTGCCGTATTTCTCGGTCTGGATCATCGTGGTGACGACGCCGCGCACGGCCTCCAGATCGACACGGTTCGCCAGATTCTCGAATGCCTGGCGACGATCGGTCAGAAAGCCCAGCTCGATCGAGGTCAGCATGAACTCGTCGCCCAGCTCGGGATAGCCCTTGCCCAGTTCCTTCGCCACGCGGGCGAAGGCGGCGTCGACCGTCAGACCGGCCTCGGCGCAGATGACAAGCAGGTCGAGCGCGTCGGGCAGACCCTTGCGGATCGCGTCGCTGCGCTTGGTGACCTGGTTTTTCAGCCAGATGTCCGGCGCCTTGTAGCTGCCGATCAGCACGCCTGCGACGAGGAAGAACTTCTTAAGCGGCGACCAGGTCGGGAAATAGTTGACGCCATAGACGAGCAGCAGGATGAAGCCGCCCAGAATGATCGGAGTCATCAGCCGACCGAAGATGACCGCGATGGCGGCGTCCTTCGAGCGGATGCCCGCCTGGACGAGCCGGGCCTGCGCCGCCTTCAACTGTTCGTCCTGCAGAACCTTGAGGCTCGCGAGGAAGGACCGCATGCGCTGCGTTGTCTCGTTCTTCGCGCCCAGCTTCGCGCGGCGGCGCGAGGTAGAGGCGGTGATCCCCATCTTGAGCTGTTCGCGGCGGTCGTTGAGCGCCTTGACGCGCTTGGCCATCGGATCGCGCACCGTGGACGCCGCATAGATCGCGACGAGCACCGAGAATGTCGCGACCGCCGACAACAGCGTCGCCACCCACAGAACATCCACACCGAGGAGCGTGGGGCCGGCCGTTTCACCACCCATGATTTTCCGTTCCCCCGCTCAGATCTCGAAATTGACCATCTTGGCCATCACGGCCGCGCCGATGCTCATCCAGACAAGGCCGCCAATGCCCGCGACGATCAGGCGCTGATCGGTGAAGAAGCCGTGCAGATATTGCGGGTTCATCATGTAGACGAGCGAGAACACGATGAAGGGCAGCGCGCCGACGATATAGGCCGAAGCCTTGGATTCGGACGACATCGCCTTGATCTTCAGCTTCATCTGCGAGCGTTTGCGCAGCACGTCCGCGAGGTTGGAAAGAGTTTCGGCCAGGTTGCCGCCCGTTTCGCGCTGGATGGCGAGCGTGATGACGAAGAACTGAAACTCAGGCGTGCCGAGGCGGTCGGCAGAATCCTGCAATGCGGCGTCCATCGTCCGGCCGATCTTCATCTTGTCGCTGACGTTGCGAAACTCCTCGCCCACCGGGCCGGGAATCTCGCTCGACACCACCGAGAGCGTTTCGCTGATCGGAAGGCCGGCGCGCAAACCGCGGACGAGCAGCTCGATCGCATCGGGGAAACGCGCGGTGAACTTCGCCACACGCTTCTTGATCGCCATGCCGACGATCAGGTGTGGAAGCCCCAGACCGATGAACATCCCCAGCCCCAGCGAGAGCAGCAGCGGCATCCCCCTGACGAAGGCCAGCAAGAAAATGATCGTCAGCAGCCCGAGCGACGCGATGGCATATTGGCCCAGCGTCCAGCTCTTGCCCGTCATCGCCAGCCGCTGGCGGAGAAGCGCCGGATTGGGGATGAAGCGCGCGAAGGCGCTGTCCATCTTGGTTTCGCGGCTGGCGATGATGCGGCGCATCTGCGCTTCCACCGCGCCGCTGGCGCCCCCGGCATGGCGTTCGCGCATGCCGTTGATCCTGCGCTGCTGCGCCTTGTCGAGCGACGGTCCCGAAAAGGCGACGATGAGCAGCGCGCCCGCACAGAGCGCGCCGAACAACACCATCATCATCGGAAGCATCTGCATCAGCTTTCACCCGATCCGTTCGCGCCGGCAAAAAGGGCCGGCGCCTGTCATTACGCCTTGGCTTTCGCCTTGGACGGCATCATCGCCTTCAGCCCGCCGAGCTTGCCGAGAAGCGAGCCCTTGCCGGCCTTTTCTTCGCCTTCGTCGGCCGCCTGATCTTCGGCGGCGTTGACGAGGCGGGTCGAAAGCGCGAGCAGGCCCTGGCTGAGTTTCGCGCCCTTGCCGGCCTCGGCAATCGGCTTGCCCAGCTTCGCCGCCTGCGCCGCGACCTTGGCGTCGAGCGGCAGGACAAGATCGATCTTGCGTTCGATCGAAGCCTCGAAGTCCTTGCGCGCCAGTTCGCCCGCCGCCTGCGGCGGCACGCGGTTGGCGACCAGGATCGGCTTGGCCTGGGGAGCGTTGGACCGCAGCCAGGCAAGCAGGCGGATCACGTCGCGCGCCGCCGCCAGCGTCATCTCAGTGACGATCACGACCGAGGTCGCGTCGTTCACGAGCTGCGGATATTGCACCAGCATGTGGCGCGGCAGATCGACGACGGTGCACTCGAACGCCGCCTTCATTTCCTCCTGAAGCTGGTGGAATGCGGCGCCGTCCGACAGCATCGGCTGGTGGATCGGGGCTTCGGCCGAGAGGATCGCCAGCTTTTCGTTGGCTTTGACCATTGCGCGTTCGATGAACAGCCCGTCGATACGGCTGGGATTTTCGATCGCGTCGGTCAGGCCGCGGCCCGGCTCGAGGTCGAGCGCGAGCGCCCCGGTGCCGAAATGAATGTCGAGATCGAGCAGCGCAGTCGCGCGGCCATGCTTTTCACCGAACAGCCAGGCGAGCGACGCCGCAACCGACGAGGCGCCGACGCCCCCGCGCGATCCGATGACGGCCGTCATCAGGTGCGGCCTTTCGACTGCGGGCTCGGCATGGCGCGGCGCGTTGAACACGGCCTGCGCCTGCGAGAAGGCGTCGCGAAGCTGATCGGGGCTGAACGGCTTCAGCAGATAATCCTGGATGCCGCTGGCGAGCAGATCCCGGTAAAGGCGCACATCATTGACCTGCCCGGCCGCGATCACGACGGTGCCGGGCTCGCAGACTTCGGCAAGGGCGTTGATATCGTTCAGCGGATCGCCCGATTCCGACAGGTCGACGAACAGGACGTTGGGGCTGGCCGAGACCGACAGCGACTGAACGGCGTTGCGCAGACCGCCCTTGTTGACCTTCTCCGGCGACCAGCCGAGTTCGACGGTGATCGGCCGGATCTGGTCGGCGGTCGCATCGTCGCAAACGAAGGCGACGAAGGGTTCGCGCGGGTTACCCGTGCGCGAAGGGCTCCAGGGCGCGTTCATCAGTTGCTGCCTTTCGTGGTGGTTTCCTTGGTCAGATCCTTCTCGCCGCTGAGCGGACGGGTCCGATAGGATTTGATCGCCTTGCCCGCGGTGAAACCGTCGGTCCCGCCGGCGGGATCGCGGCCGTGGATAAGATCCTCGGGATTGGCGACCATGGCGGCGAGATTGGACATGGCGGCGCAGCCATAGTTGGACATGGTGGACCCGGCGAGTTCGGCCGAACCGCGGCTCCAGTCCGGGCAATTGGGCACTTCGGCGCGCGAGCGGCTGACGATGACGCGCACGCGGCCCGCCGGAACCGAACCGGCGGTGACCGGCGTCGTGTCTGAAAGCAGCAGGCCGTATCCCGAAGCCATCTTGGCGATTTCGGCGCGAGCGCCGGCGTCGCCATAGGCGTCGCCCTCGTCCACCGAGATGCGGTCGCCATAAGAGAGGCGCATCGAGTCGAACCAGCCGGCCAGGCGCTGGGCCTCGCCCGAGGCTAGGCCGCCCGATCCGGCCGCAACGTCGATTACATAATCGGTGCGGCTGACGACGGGCTGGTGGACCGGCTCAAGCCCCTGGTTGAGCGTCGGCTTGTAGCCGCCGCAGCCACTGAGCGTGACGGCGAGAGCGGCAAGGGCAGTGGTGGTGAAGATGCGCATGGTCCTGCTCCCCCGACTCATTTGGACGAGAAGCCGGGCGCCGCGGCGGCCACCTGGCTTTCCTGCTTGGATTTCTTCGCCGGCTCCGCAGCGGCCTGCGGACCGCTAGGCACGCCGCCGGGCGCAGGCGCGGTGACCGGCGGAGCCATCGTCGGGACCGGGCGCTTCTCGCCGCTCTTGCCGTCGAACAGCTTGCCCTGGAACAGGCGCTCCGCATCGGTCGGGGCGTGATAGCCGTCGGTGGGCAGCGCGAGCTGGTTGGCCGAGACCGGGCGCACCAGATAGGGCGTCACGAGGATGATCAGCTCGGTTTCCTGCCGCTGGAACTTGTTCGAGCGGAACAGCGCGCCGAGGATCGGCAGATCGCCAAGGCCCGGCGCCTTGTCGACGCTGTTATTGTGCGTCGATTTCAGCAGGCCGCCGATCATGAAGCTCTGGCCCGAACCCAGCTCGACCGTCGTTTCGGCCCGCCGCGTGGTGAGCGCGGGCACGCTGAAGCCGTTGAGGACGACTGCGCCCGTCGACGTCAGTTCCGACACTTCGGGGCGGACGCGCATCGAAATGCGGCCGTCGGCCAGCACGGTCGGCGTGAAGGCGAGGCTGACGCCATATTGTTTATATTCGATCGTGACCTGGTTGAATCCCTGGCTGATCGGGATCGGCACTTCGCCGCCGGCGAGGAAGCTGGCCGTTTCGCCCGAAAGCGCGGTCAGGTTCGGGTTGGCCAGCGTGGTGATAAGGCCGCTATTCTCAGCAAGGTCGATCGCCGAGGCGACGTCGACGCCGAACAGCTTGCCGGCCAGGCCGATATTGGTGATGCCCGCGCCCTGCGCCAGTTTCGACAAATCGAAAGCGGTGCCGGCCTTGGAGATGAACTGGCCGGAGACCGGATCGAAGGGCAGCGACAGCGATCCGGCAGGCAGGCCGAAAATCGATGACGCGTCGAGCTTGGGCAGGCCGGACAGATCGGTATTGCCGATCGAGCCGAAATTGCGCCCCTGCGCCAGGCCGAAGGTGAAGCCGCCGGTATTGTCGCGCGTCATCAGGTTGACGCCGATCGATTTGACCAGCTCGCGGTTGACCTCGGCGATGCGGACCTGAAGGTTGACCTGCAGCGGCGTCGCGGTGCGCAGCCGGGTCAGCACCTGCATATCCTTACCGACGAAAGCCGCGGTAAGGCGCTCGGCCTCTGCAGCGTCGTCAGGATTGGCGACGGTGCCGGTCAGCAGCACGAGGCCGTTCATCGGGGTCGCGGTGATGTGCGCATCGGGCATCGCCATGCTCAGCATCTGATCGATCGTCTCGACATTGCTGCCGACGCGGACGTTGGTCGAATAGACCACCGCGCCGCCCTTGGCCGTCGCATAGATCGTCGTCTCGCCGAAATCCTTGGCGAAGATATAGAGCTGGGTCGGCGAACGAACCTGCACGTCGGCCACCTTGTCGTCGGCGACGAACAGGTCGCTCATCGGCGCCGATAGCGTGACCATCCGGCCGCGGCCCTTGGACAGGTTGATCGTGCCGGCCGGGGCCTGCGCCGTGGGCGCCGCGCCGATCGGGGCCGGGGTCGCGAGGCCGGCGGCCGCGATCGCGATCGCGATCACCGCGCCGGCGCTGCGCCGCAGGCGCATCTTCAGACTGCTCATCTTATTTACCCCCCACCGGAACCACGGTGACTTCGTTGCCGCGCGCCACACGGACCACAGGACCCGAGAAGCTCGCCGCCGCTGCGCCGCCCGCCGCCGCGCCCGCACTGGAGGCGTTCCGGCTCGGGACGCTGCTGCGCTGGAAGCGCGAGACGTCGGCGCCCGTGACATAAGTGCCGCCCGTATCGATCGGCCGCGACGCGACCTGGATCATCATCTGCTTTTCGGCTTTTGCGTCGCCATTCTGCGGCACCGAGACCTCGCCGGCGGCAATGGCGCGTTCGAGTTCGGCGGCGTTGTCGGCGATCGAGCGCAGCGACAGCGACAGCGTGCCGACCGACTGCGCGACCGCGATCTTCTCGGCGATCTTGGGGGTCGCTTCGAGCGTGACGGTCTGGAAAGTCTCGACCTTGGCCTTGCCGTCCTTGTCGGTGCCGTCGGTGCGCTGGTCGGTGGCCAGCACGCGCAGGTTGCGAACGAAGGTCTCCGAAGTCCGCAGCGGCGCGCTATCATCGCCGGAGCCGCGGATTTCCTGCGTGACCATCAGGTCGACGCGGTCGCCCGGAAAGATGAAGCCCGCGACGCCGCTGGATTGCGAAACCGAAACGGTGACGGCGCGCATGCCAGGCCCCAGGGCGGCGGCGAGGAAGCCGCGGTCGCCCGGCTTGACGAGCGAGTCCTGCGTGACCGGCTGGCCGGCGGTGACCGCGAAGCGGACGACGCGCCCGACGAGCTGCGTCGGGTCCATCTTCTCGTCCTTCACGAAATATTGCGCCTGCATCAGTTCCTTCGGCCAGGGCTGAAAACGGAACGAGCCGGCGTCGATGATCGTGCCGATCGGCAGCGTCTTGGTCGCGACGAGGACCATGGGCCCATCGGGTTGCGGCGCGACGACGGCGGCCTGCGCCACCGGAGCCGAAGAGCCCTGTATAAGGCTCCGCGCCATGAAGGCGGTGGCTGCGGCAATGATCAGCGCACCCACCAGCAATGCGATCTTCTTGACATCCATGACCTAAGACGCCCCTCTTGAACCGGACACGAAAGGTCCGGGCTCATTTCATCAAGTAAATTGGTTAAAATATCGTTCGGCTATTACCCACAGGCCGGCGAAGGCGATCGCCACGCCATAGGGAATCTCAAGATTTCTGTTCGATTTCCGGATCTTGTGCATGATTAACATGCCCAGCGTCAGCACGCCGCCGGCGACTGACATGATCACCAGAAGCCGCACCATCGTGAGCAGGGGCAGCCACAGCGCCAGCGCGCCGAGCAGCTTCACATCGCCGCCGCCCATCATGCCGAAAGCGAAGGCGCCCGCGAAGATCGCGAATATGGCCAGCGCTAGGCCAAACTGTATCGCCATATCCGGCCAGGGCGACAGACCGTTCGACCACCAGTAGAGCGGCGCGAGCAGCGCAATCGCGGCGTTGAGGCCGTTGGCGATCGTCCGGTTGCGAATATCGGTGAAGGCCGCCACCAGAAGCAGCAGCGCCAGCACGCCGAGCAGCGCGAACGTGATTGGTCCCCCTGACATGGCAATAAGCTGTAGACGACGCTGCTTGCCAAACCGTAACCAGCCCGAATGAGCCTGCCTGCGCCCTTCGATCGCCGCGCGATTCCCGCCGGCGCGCATGTCGGCGAATGGCGCGCGCGCGATGGCTGGTCCATTCGCCGCTTCGACTGGCCGGCGGCAGGGCGGGCGCGTGGCGCGATCCTCTTTCAGGGTGGGCGCGGCGACATCATCGAGAAATATCTGGAGGCGTTCGATCACTGGCGCCGCGCCGGCTGGTCGGTGACGGCGTTCGACTGGCGCGGGCAGGGGGGATCCGGGCGGCTGACCGCCGATCCGCAGGTCGGTCATGCCGAAAGCTTCGCGCCGTGGATCGACGATCTCGCTGATTTTTATGCCGAATGGGTGGCCGCCACGCCCGGGCCGCACGTCGTGATGGGCCATTCGATGGGCGGCCATCTGGTGCTGCGCTCGCTTGCCGAAGGGCGGATCGCGCCTGATGCGGCGGTGCTGATCGCGCCGATGCTGGGGCTTCACAGCTTCCCCTTCACGCGGGGGATCGCGCGCCATGTCGCGCATCTGATGACGCGGATCGGCAAGCCCGATCGGCTGGCGTGGAAGCAGAATGAACGTCCCGCCGCGCCCAGCGCATCGCGCCGCGCCTTCCTGACGCACGACGTCGATCGCTACGATGACGAAATGTGGTGGAAAACGGAAAAGCCTGAGCTGGCGCTTGGCCCGCCGAGCTGGAAATGGGTCGCGACCGCCTATGATTCGACGCTGGCGCTCGAGTCGCCGGGCGTGCTGGAATCGGTGCGGACGCCGCTGCTGATCGTTGCGGCCGAGGCGGACCGGCTGGTCGCCTTGTCGGCGATCCGGCGCGCGGCGGCGCGCCTGCCCGACGTGCGGCTTCATGTCTATGGTCCTGAATCTGCGCATGAGATATTGCGCGAGGCCGACGCGGTGCGCGC
>QFNN01000106.1 GCA_003240855.1 Sphingomonas sanxanigenens | reverse complement strand
GGCACGCGCGTGCCGATGTTCATCGTTTACAGGAAGGGCATCAACCTCTCGAAGGGATCGCCGACGCTGCTCTATGGCTATGGTGGGTTCAATATCTCACTGACGCCCGGCTTCTCGGCCGCGCGGCTCGCGTGGATGGAGCAGGGCGGCATACTCGCGATCGCCAATCTTCGCGGCGGCGGCGAATATGGCAAGGCTTGGCACGATGGCGGTCGCCTCGCCAACAAGCAGAATGTGTTCGACGATTTCATCGCGGCGGGCGAATATCTGGTCCAGCGCGGCTATACGACGCCGGGCCAGCTCGCCATCCAGGGCGGATCGAACGGCGGCCTGCTCGTCGGCGCCGTGGTCAATCAGCGGCCTGATCTGTTCGCGGCGGCGCTTCCCGCCGTGGGCGTGATGGACATGCTGCGCTTCGATCGCTTCACCGCCGGGCGCTATTGGGTCGACGATTATGGCTATCCGGAGAAGGAAGAGGATTTCCGCAACCTCTACGCCTACTCGCCTTATCACAACATCAGGGGCGGGCAGGATTATCCGGCGATATTGGTGAGCACCGCCGATACGGACGACCGCGTCGTACCGGGGCACAGCTTCAAATATGCCGCCGCCCTGCAGGCCGCCGAAATCGGTCCGCGCCCGCACCTGATCCGCATCGAGACGCGCGCCGGGCACGGCGCGGGCAAGCCGACCGACAAGATGATCGACGAGGCCGCCGACCAGTGGGCCTTCATCGGCAAATGGACGGGGATGAAGGTGCGCCCGGTCGCGACGGCGCCGGCCGCCGCGACCAAAGCGCGCTGATCGTTCAGGCGACGCTGGTCCGGCGATGACGGACGCGGAGCATGCAGCCCGCCATGCCGAAGCCTGCGATGAGCATCGCCCAGGTCGCGGGCTCGGGAACGCCGGCCGCCGCCTGCAGGCGATAGATGCCGCCGCCGCCCGGCATCTCGAACCAGATGACGTCCGAAGACCCGACCTGCGAGTCGCCGGGCAACCCGTCATAAGTGGCCGAACTGTCGACGAAGAAGCGGAAGGGCAGGTCGGCGTAATAGAGCGGCACTTCGCCATAATCGGGATCGACGAAGCTGAGCCCGAGCGAGTGGAAGAACTCGCCCTGGAAATCGAGCGCGCCGATCAGTTGGCCATTCACGTCCAGCGCCTGTTCGACGAGGGCATAGCGGCCGGTTCCGAGCAGCAGGTCGATATTGTCGTTGGGCGCCCCGAGGCTGCGGGCGATATTGGCCGGATCGTCCTGCTCCAGTCGATATATTTCCAGCTTCGTCAGCGTGTTCACCCGGATGTTGGCCGTGACATATTGGTTGGAGACGAGCTCGGTCAGCCCCGGCACGCCAGGCAGGCCGCCGCCGGGATAGGCGAACTCGAACGAAAAGACCGCCGCCGACGCGGAGGCCGGCAGGCAGAAAAGCAGGAGCAACGCGGAAAGCAGACGGCGCATGACAATCTCCCCTCTGTTGTCCGGCGCGCGGCGCCGGCAGATTCAGCCGGGGAGGCGACCCGGCTCCGCCGCAAAAGATGCGGTTGCCGGCCGGTGCAGCTCGATATGGCCGCTTCAATGATGATGTTATGACGTCATTGGCGCACAGGCAACGGCGGGCGTGGCTCGTTCATCGCCCTGACAGCGCGCCTCGCCTAAGAAGCGCGCCTTCGCTGGCCGCCGCTGCTTGGAAAGGATCGACGCGATGATGAAGCCGCTACTGGGCCTGGCCTTGCTGGGGGTCGCGACCAGCCCGCTCGTCGCGCAGGTGCAGACTACGCCGATCCCGCCGTCGCAGGTCGCCGCGCCGCCGCCCGAAGCGCAATTGAGCCGTGACGTGGGCCGCGCGGCCGGCGCGTTCGCCGTCGCCGCGCAACAGGCCGCGCAGGACGCCAAGGCCGCGGCCCGGGCGGCGAAGCTCGAGTTCAAGCGCGGCTTCGTGCAGGGGGCCGGGCAGGCTTCGGCGGGGGCTCCGGCTGCCGTCGCGCCGCCCCCACCACCGCCGATCCGTTACGAGGAGGAGGCCGTCGACGCCTGCGCGATGGCGACCGAGGACGAGGGCATGAGCTATGCCCGGCTGGCGAACGTGCGCGACGTCGACGCCGTCGACCGCCGCCCCGGCGGCTGGGACGTGCGTGGCACGATCGAACTGCGCAACAGCTATGCCGAGCCGCGCCACGCGCCTTATCACTTCGTCTGCCAGGTCCGCGACGGCGGCATCGCCGATCTGTGGATCAGGGATGTGTCGGCGCGGCGATAGATCGGGCGCGCCTGCCGATCGTCATTGCGAGGCGCGTGGCGACGAAGCAATCCAGCAATGCCTGGCGTCGAACTGGATCGCTTCGCTGCGCTCGCAATGCCGGCGCCGGCAACATGACGATGCCGCAGCAAGGGGGAAGCTGAGCCGCCCTGTACCCCTGCGCACTGCGGCCTTGGCGCATTCCGGCAAAGAATCACCTTCCCCCGCGCGCGTCATCTGATTAACAGCGCGCATGACTGACCAAGCGCACGACACCATCCTCATCGTCGATTTCGGCAGCCAGGTGACCCAGCTCATCGCACGCCGGGTGCGGGAGACGGGCGTCTATTGCGAGATCGTTCCCTTCCAGTCCGCCGACGCCGCCTTCGATCGGCTCAGGCCCAAGGGGCTGATCTTCTCTGGCGGGCCGGCCTCGGTTACCGAGGAGAATGCGCCGTCAGCGCCGCAGCGCTTCTTCGAGGCGGGGTTGCCGATCCTCGGCATCTGCTATGGCCAGCAGACGATGTGCAAGCAGTTGGGCGGCGAAGTCGTCGTCTCGGGCGAGGGGGGCGAGTTCGGCCGCGCCTTCGTCGAGATCAAGGATCGGTCCGCGCTGTTCGACGGGCTGTGGAACGAAGGCGAGCGCCATCAGGTGTGGATGAGCCACGGCGACAAGGTGACGCGCCTGCCCGAGGGCTTCCACCCGATCGCGGTTTCCGAAGGCGCGCCCTTTGCGATCACGGCGGACGAGAGCCGGCGCTTCTACGGCGTGCAGTTCCACCCCGAAGTGGCGCACACGCCAGACGGCAGCAAGCTGATCGCCAATTTCGTCCACCATGTCTGCGGGCTGGGCGGTGATTGGTCTATGGCCGGCTTCCGCGCCGCCAAGATCGAGGAGATCCGCAAGCAGGTCGGCAAGGGCAGGGTGATTTGCGGGCTTTCGGGCGGCGTCGATTCATCGGTGGCCGCAGTGCTGATCCACGAGGCGATCGGCGATCAGTTGACCTGCGTCTATGTCGATCACGGCCTGATGCGCGCGGGCGAGAGCGAGCAGGTCGTCTCGCTGTTCCGCAATCATTACAATATCCCGCTGGTCCATGTGGATGCGGAGGAACTGTTCCTCGGCGGCCTTGCGGGCGTTACTGACCCTGAGGCCAAGCGCAAGTTCATCGGCAAGACCTTCATCGAGGTGTTCGAGGCCGAGGCGAAGAAGATCGGCGGCGCCGAGTTCCTGGCGCAGGGCACGCTCTACCCCGACGTGATCGAGAGCGTCAGCTTCTCGGGCGGTCCTTCGGTGACGATCAAGAGCCACCACAATGTCGGCGGCCTGCCCGAGCGGATGAACATGAAGCTGGTCGAGCCGCTGCGAGAGTTGTTCAAGGATGAGGTCCGCCTGCTCGGCCGCGAGTTGGGGCTGACCGAGGCATTCGTCGGCCGCCATCCCTTCCCGGGGCCGGGCCTCGCCATCCGCATCCCCGGCGAGGTGACGAAGGAGCGTTGCGACATATTGCGAAAGGCAGACGCCATCTATCTGGAAGAGATACGCAATGCCGGGCTCTATGATGCGATCTGGCAGGCCTTCGCCGTGCTGCTGCCGGTGCGGACGGTAGGCGTGATGGGCGACCACCGCACCTATGACTCGGTCTGCGGCCTGCGCGCGGTGACTTCGGTCGACGGCATGACCGCCGACATCTACCCCTTCGACGCCGCCTTCCTTTCGCGCGTGGCGACGCGGATCATCAACGAGGTGAAGGGCATCAACCGGGTGGTCTACGACTATACGTCCAAGCCGCCGGGCACGATCGAGTGGGAATGATTTTTGCCCATCCGGGCGTATCCAAAAATACGCTATGATGCGACATAAGTGACTGAAATATATAAATAAATATCTCAGAATCTTTCGGCGTCTATCGCTGGGTTAGCCTCCGGAATGACGGTATGGCTGACGGTATGGCGCATCTTGTCTCATCCGAAAATCGCATATACCGTCAGGGCTAAGAGAGCTTCTGACGGTATATTTGTTGACGTAAATCTCTGTAAACACAGGGAAAATATCAGATCGGAAGGGCCGTTTTTGGCCTGACGGTATAATTGGGCGCTCTCCGGCATATTTTGACCAATCTGGAGGGTGTGGATGTTGACCGACGCCGCCATTAAGGCCCTGAAACCGAAAGAGAAATTATACAAGATCGTGGACCGTGACGGTATGTATGTCGTGGTCCAGCCCTCGGGTGCGATCGTCTTCCGCCTGGACTACCGACTAAACGGCCGCCGGGAGACGTTGACGCTGGGGCGCTACGGTCCCGCTGGCCTCTCCTTGGCTCGGGCGCGTGAGAAGGTGGTCGATGCTCGACGCGCCATTTCGGAGGGCCGCTCGCCGGCGCAGGAAAAGCAGCGCGAGAAGCGTCGCCTCCAAGAGGCGAAGAGCTTTGGCCAGTTCGGTGAGCGCTGGCTTCAGGAAGCGCGAATGGCGGACAGCACGCGCGCCATGCGTCGATCAATCTTCGAGCGCGACATTCTTCCGGCGTTTCGCAACCGGCTGCTGCCGGAGATCCTGCCGGAGGATCTGCGCGCGCTGTGCGCGAAGGTGAAGGAACGTGGCGCACCGGCAACGGCGGTCCACGTCAGAGACATCGTGAAACTGGTCTTCGCTTTCGCCATCTTGCATGGCGAGAAGGTCGCCAACCCGGCCGACGAAGTTGGCCCGGCGTCGATCGCGACCTTCGTACCGAAGGACCGATCCCTGTCTCCGGCGGAGATACGCATCATGCTCGGCCAGATCGAGCATGTGGCGACGTTGCCGACGATCCGGCTCGGGATAAAGCTGATCCTGCTGTCGATGGTACGAAAGAGCGAATTGCAGGACGCGGTTTGGGATGAGGTCGATTTCGAGAACGCCGTCTGGTCGATTCCCAAGGAGCGGATGAAGCGCTCGAAAGCGCACAACGTCTATCTGTCTCAGCAGATGCTCGACATCTTCATCGCTCTCAAGACCTGCGCCGGCAATTCCAAATACGTCCTGCCGTCGCGCTATGACGCCGACGCGCCCATGTCGCGGGCGACGTTCAACCGGATCACGACGGCGGTGGTGGAGCGAGCCAAGAAGGAAGGGCTGCCGCTGGAGTCCTTTACGGTTCACGATCTCCGGCGCACCGGCTCGACCCTGTTGAACGAGTTGGGCTTCAACAGCGACTGGATCGAGAAGTGTCTGGCGCATGAGGACGGGCGATCCTCACGGGGCATCTACAACAAGGCGGAATACGAGCATCAGCGCCGGCATATGATGCAGGAATGGTCCAACCTGGTCGACGCCTGGGTCGCCGGCCAAAAATACACGCCGACCCTCTATCCGCCGACGATGGACCTGCTTACGCCCGAGCCGGATGTTTGATGGGGCGGGTCTTGCGGAGCTGGACGTCCGGAATGGGCGCACGCTTCACCGCCTTGGCGCGTGAAGCTCGGCGCCGTTCTTCCAACCAGGCCTCGACCTCGGACAGATCCCAGACCACGCAGCGGGACGTGAGATAGAAGCGCTGGGGAAATTCGCCGCGCTGTTCCATGTCATAGATCGTGGTGTCGGCGAGAGGGACCATTTCCCGGAGTTGATGCCGCCGGATGGTGCGCTTCATAACGGGTTCGACTTGCTGCCTCACTTCAACTTCCTTCAACCGCCTATCCAAGAGGATAGAAGGCGATAGATGATGCTGAAGGAAGCTCGAATATACGGGCGTAGCAGTGCGTCGTATCGTGGCGTGCAAATCGGACAAGCCCGAAGAGCACCGCGACCGCATCTCATCCCCGGCAATCATGCAGCGACTGTCCCTGAATGCGGCTCCTGCTATCCTGGCGTCCTACGATACCGTCCTTTCCGCCGCGATCCGACATAGCTGATGAGGTTTGCTGCTTTGAGGATGGCGATGTCTCGGCGCGCGGTTTTCAGGCTCACCGTCCAAGCCGCCGCGATCTCGTTGGCGCCGCACCGGCCATTCGCGACTCGGTCCAGAAACCAGCGTTGTCGCTCGTTGAGTTCCGCCCGATCAGGGACATTTATAGGGTCGCGTTCAGGGACACGTTCAGGGTCATTATTTTGCGCACCTGTTGCCGGCTTTCCGCCGGCGGCTTCGCCGGCGACATAGGCTTCCCGGGCTCTCGCGAGCGAAAAGCGATCGATCGGATCGGTCAGCGGTGTTGCCGCAGGCCCTTCGATCAGGCCGAGAACGAAGGCCCTGATGACCTGCGACGAAACCACGAGACGAAGGAAATATACCGTATCCGGCCCGTGTTGCCCTGAGAGCCAATGCTTGACGGTTCTCTCACTCGCCTCAGTCTGGCGCATGAGCTGCTTGATCGCCCGATGGCTGTCGCCATGCTCCTTGCGCAGCAGCTCCGCGATGGTCTGCGCGTAGATTTCTCGCCCTCCGAGGACACCTGTCCATAGGGGTAATTTCCTGCCCTTTTTCGGCAACATCTTCCGTTTTCTCCGCAGTTACACTGGTTTCAGTGCGGAGTGACGGCTGAGGTCCGTCATGCGCTGCGGCGGTAGGTCGCCCGGACCGCCGCAGTCGATTTCAGGAGGGCGTGATGTGACGAGCCGGAGACTTCACGACGACGATCGGTCCGGGCAGCCTGAACGTCCTCTTCGGGCTGCCGAATACGTCCGCATGTCGACGGACCATCAAAAATATTCGACCGAAAACCAATCCGACGCGATCAAGCAATATGCCGAAGCTCGTGGGATAGAGATCGTCCGGACCTATGCGGACGCGGGAAAGAGCGGCCTGAAGATTGAGGGGCGCGATGCGCTCAGGCAGCTCATCGAGGACGTGCAGTCCGGGAGCACTGATTTCACATTGGTGCTCGTCTATGACGTCAGCCGTTGGGGCCGCTTTCAGGATGCCGACGAGAGCGCCTATTACGAATATATCTGCCGACGCGCCGGCATCGCCGTGGAGTATTGCGCCGAGCAATTCGACAACGATGGCAGCCCGATCTCCACCATCGTCAAAGGCGTCAAGCGCGCGATGGCCGGCGAATACAGCCGTGAACTCTCAACCAAGGTGTTCGCGGGTCAGGGCCGGCTGATCGAGAAGGGCTATCGTCAGGGTGGGCCGGCAGGATTCGGCCTGCGACGGACCCTGATCGACGAGCATGGCGCCACCAAGGGCCTCCTCGAACGGGGTGAGCAAAAAAGCATCCAGACCGATCGGGTGATCCTAACGCTTGGCCCGGCGGAAGAAGTCGATCTGGTGCGCGGCATCTACCGCGCCTTCGTCCATCAGGGATACAGCGAGCGGGAAATTGCGGCTGATCTCAATGAACGGGGCATTCCGACCGATCTCGGACGCCCTTGGACCAGGGGGACCGTCCACCAGATTCTGATCAATGAGAAATACGTCGGCGACAACGTATGGAATCGCCGGTCCTTCAAGCTGAAGAAAAAGCGCGTCCAGAACGATCCGGAGATGTGGATCAGGGCGCAGGATGCTTTCGCGGCCGTCGTCGAGCGCGAACTGTTCGAGGCGGCAAGGACCATCATCGGTGCGCGCTCCTTTCGTTTGAGCGACGAGGAGATGCTGCAATCTCTGAGGAAGCTGTACCAACAAAGGGGTTTGCTATCCGGCATTGTCATCGACGAATGCGATGGGATGCCGTCCAGCAGCGCCTACAGCTCACGCTTTGGCAGCCTACTTCGCGCCTACAGCCTCGTGGGTTTCACGCCGGATCGCGATTACCGCTACGTCGAAATCAACCGAGAGTTGCGTAAGCTCCATCCCGGCATTCTCCGTGAGGTGCTCGACGGATTGCAGGCTACGGGCAGCGCTGCCTGGCAGGATCTTGAGACAGACCGGGTGATCGTCAACGGCGAGTTCAGCCTTTCCGTGGTGGTGGCCCGGTGCATCGAGACGCCGACCGGGCTTTTGCGCTGGCAGTTGCGCTTCGATACCTCGCTCGCGCCTGACATCACCATCGTCGTGCGGATGGACAGCGCCAATCGCGCGCCGCTCGACTACTACCTGTTCCCGCGCATCGACATGCTCTCCGAAAAGCTGCGGCTGTTCGCCTAGCTTTCGGGCGAGTGGTTGGCGCACAGTCAGCCCACCGAAGCGCTGAACGCGGCCTTCTCGTTGCTCCAGGTCAACCGGGCTGGAACAAAGATCCCAGTGGCCGAGCCTGTCGCACCAGCTATGAAAGTCGAGACCTTCCTGTCCGACGGAGGTCGTCGCCAGGACGTGGGGCCAGAACGGTGTATTGAACGCGCTGCGGATTTCCTCAGAGCGCGCTGGTGGCGGTTCATCGACATCATGGTCCTGTCGATGCGTCTCCGTCTCGGTGCCGCCAAACGGCACCGCGGCGTGACAGCGGATACGGATCTTGTCCTTTTTCTTCGCGCCCTTGAACCCGAAGGTGCCGACGCTTGCTGCGAGCGCGGCCGACAAGTCCTCGATCAGCCCATCGGGGTTGACCTTGGATTTGCGTAGCCAGAAATGTTCATCCAGGACGGCTTCCAAGCAGCCATCAACGCACGCATTCTGATATTTCTGCGTCGCGTCTTCGCCGGGCAAAACAGACCAGAAAACAGGGCGGTCCAGATAGGTGCGCAGCCGCGTCCAGCAGAAGTTCACAAGCCGCGCGAAATGCTGCTCCTGGAAATCGAAAAGCTCTGGAAGGTGGCGATAGAGTGCACGGCCCGTCACCACCCCGGGAGCGCCGAGAGCCAAATCGACCAGGGCGTCGAGTTCCCATCGGCTCAACCAGGTAATCGGGTCGGCCTCTTGGCGCTGTTTGAGCAAGGTTTGAAGCGTTGCGTCCTTCGGCGCGACCCGACCCCAGCTCCTCTGGACCGCTGCGAACTCCCGCGCCAGCGGCGCCTTCTGCGCGCGTTCTATGGCCGCGAGGATTGCCCAGGCCGGTTTGCGCCGCCGGTTGCTGCGCGCATTCGGCGCCTCGGGCGCAATTGACGCGGGCAGCGCCCTAATAATCTGCTGCCGCGTCCTGCCTCTGATCTGCTTCACGGTCGCTTTCCCCTTCACATCGAGGGGATCGACAGCTCGGATTAGGAAGGGACTCGGGTGAAAAAGGGCGAGCGTCGGGCCTTGGTTAGGCTTCGGGTTAAGGTGCCGCTTCTTCCACGCGGCGGTGTAGGGAAGATTGCTCTTTCCAACGCATTTGCGCTCGACCTCGAGGCTGACGAGGGCTGCCAGACTTTGTGGTGTTGCCCTGAACCTACTGAAGATCAGCATCTTGGGCGATTGCGTCATCTTCGCCCATGGGCCTGAAGGCGTCCACCAGGTCAGCGATGGCAACACCCAAGGGAGCGCAAGCACCTCTGTCGGTACAAGGCTATTGAGGGCTCGCAGCTTGGCGCTCCCCCAGCCATCTTTTGGCGGCTTGAAGCAATTGGTGACCCCGAGGCGGGGAACGCTGCGTGTGGCGGGAAAGTCTATATTGCGAGAAATCTGATAACGGTCCCCCAGCGCCTGCGCAGGGAGCGGGACTGAAAGCCAATAGCTGACTGCGCTGCCGGCAAGCTTGGGCGATACGTGGTCGGTAAAATGGCGATAGACGTCGAGATCGTGGGGCTCGATCCTTACGGAGGGCGGCGCAGGCTCTCCGGCATGGTCGGAAACCGGGCGCTCGGTCCGCGACATGAGCGGTGTGAGGAGCCTCTCCAGATGATGCTTGAGTGCTTGGGCCTCTTCGATCGCCGCCTGCCGACTGTCGGCCGGCAGATGACCGATCAAATGCAAGAGATCACCAAACCGACGAAATTGGGTTTCGGCCTCTGCGCGTGCAGCCGACCCGCCCAGAAACTCGATAATCTTGAAAAATTCGACATGGGGAGCGGCTCCGACGCCATTTTCCCAGCGCTCCGCATAGAAGCGGTAGGGCGTGGCTGACAGGAGGAGGATCGGCGGCGGCGTTCCATTGTTACCCGCCAGCAGTTGGCGCGCTAAAGGGTTATCCGTGCCTGCGTCGAGCAACTCGCGATAGCATTGGAACTCGTCGAAAATCACGAGGTCGGGCGGGGCGGAATCCAAAGCGGCTTGAGCGAGCGCCTTTCGCATCCGGCCTAGGCTCTGACCATATTTGCTCGTCTCGATCGCACGCAGAATGTTCTCGCGGGCAGGCTTGCCAAATTCCGTACGTAGCGCTCGGCCATAGGCCGTCTTGAAGAGGGCGGAGACGTTGTC
>QFNN01000105.1 GCA_003240855.1 Sphingomonas sanxanigenens | reverse complement strand
GACTTTTATCGCGGCGGGGGGGGGCGCCTTTTCTTACATACCCTGCCTGAACGACAGCGTCGAAGGCATCGCGTTTCTCCGAAAACTGATCCGCCGCGAGCTTGAAGGCTGGATCGACCGGCCTTAGGCTCAGCCAAGCAAAGAGCAGGAGAGCATGATGTCTAAAGTGGCGATCGTGACGGGTGGGACGCGCGGCATCGGCGAGGCGATCAGCATCGCGCTCAATAATATGGGCTTCGTCGTCGCCGCCAATTATTGCGGCAATGAAGAGAAGGCGAAGGCCTTCACCGATCGCACCGGCATTCCGTCCTACAAATGGGACGTCGCCGATCATGAGGCGTGCGACGAGAGCGTGTGGCAAATCGAGAAGGATCTGGGCGACGTCGGCGTGCTGGTGAACAATGCCGGCATCACGCGCGACGGCACCATGCTGAAGATGACGCACGCGATGTGGGACGATGTGATTCGCACCAATCTGGGCGGCTGCTTCAACATGGCGAAGGCGGTGTTTTCAGGCATGCGCGATCGCAAGTGGGGGCGCATCGTCAATATCGGTTCGATCAACGGGCAGGCCGGCCAATATGGCCAAGTCAATTACGCCGCCGCCAAATCGGGCATCCACGGCTTCACCAAGGCGCTGGCGCAGGAAGGCGCGAAGTTTGGCGTGACGGTCAACGCGATCGCGCCCGGCTATATCGATACTGATATGGTCGCTGCGGTGCCGGCCGAAGTGCTGGAGAAGATCGTCGCGAAGGTGCCCGTCGGCCGGCTTGGCCAGGCGCATGAGATTGCGCGCGGCGTAGCCTTCCTCTGTTCGGAGGATGGCGGGTTTATCACCGGATCGACCCTGTCGATCAACGGCGGGCAGCATATGTATTGAGCGGGCCGGTCAAGCGATCGATCACGATCGCGGGGCACCAGACGTCTATCAGCCTCGAGCCGGTCTTTTGGGCCGCGCTCGAGGCGGAGGCGGCGCAGCGGGCTCTGCCGCTTTCCGCACTTGTCGCGCGGATCGATGCCGATCGCATCGCGGCAGACGATCCTCCCAATCTCGCCAGCGCGATCCGCGTCTGGCTGTTCGAGGCGCGGTTGCGCGCGCCATAGGCAAGCCGGCTTGCGGTAGAACGACGCAGCCGCGCGGCTTGGCTACTTTCAGCGCTGGCGGCCCCGGACAAGTCGCTATAGAGCGGGGGCATGGGGTCGAAAGGGTTGCGGCATAGTCTATGCGGGCTCGCCGTGATCGGGTGCCCGATCCCGGCGACGATTGCGCGCGCGCAGGCAGCGCCGCCCGCCGAGGCGCCGGTTCCGGTTCCCACGCCGACGCCGTCAGGCGGGCCGACGCTCGATCCCGAATCGCCGCTGGCTCCGATGACTGACCTTGGCGTCGACTGGCCGGATCTCGACAGCCAGAATCCCGTCGAGCAGGTCGCGCCCGAACCGGCCCCCAAGGAGACGTCGCCCGCTCCGCCCCCGCCCGTCGATTCCGCCGGGCCGGCGGAGCCGGGGGGGCAGGATGCGGGCGCCGCCAGGCCGGCGGAAAAGCCGGCTCTCGAATCCGATGCTGCCGCCAATTATCGTTACCGCACCGAATTGTCCGGGCTGCCCCCGGAGCAGGCCGACCGCATCGAAAGTCGCTTCAACGGGCTGTCGACGCTGAAGGCGAGCCCGAAGAAGGCAGCTAACGTCGCACAGGTCGACCGGCGCGCGCAGGAGGACGCCAGGCTGCTCGACAGTCTGCTCCGCGCCGAGGGCTATTACGATGCGCGCGTCGCGACCCAGGTATCGCTGGAGACCGACGGCGCGCTGAAGGTGGTGCTCACCGCGCGGCCAGGCCAGCTTTATCATTTCACCAGCGTCGATGTGAGCGGCCTCGAAAGCACGGGCGCCAAGCAGCAGCGGCTGATGGCGGCGCTGGGCCTGAAAAGTGGCGACGCGATCGACGCCACCGCCGTGCAGAGCGGGCAGGACGCGTTGAAAACGAGCCTCGGCGAGGAAGGCTATCCCTTCGCCAAGCTCGACGAACCGAAGATCATCGTCGATCATGATGCGCGCAACGGCGCTTACACGCTGCATGTCGAGACGGGCGGGGAGCGCAATTTCGGCAGGATCATCGTTCCCGAGGGATCGATCTTCAACGCTGGTCATGTCCAGACGATCGCGCGCTTCAAGCCGGGCGAGCCTTATGAAGCCAGCCGGCTGACCGATCTGCGCCGTGCGCTGATCCAGACCGGTCTGGTTTCGACGGTGAAGATCGAGCCCGTCCCGGGCGCGACTCCCGACACGGTCGACATCGCGGTGAGCCTCGACCGCGCGCCGCCCCGCACTGTCGCCGCCGAACTGGGTTATGGCACGGGCGAAGGTGCGCGCTTTGCGGTGAGCTGGCAGCATCGCAACCTGCTGAAGCCCGAGGGAGCAGTGACGTTCAAGGGCGTGGCGGGCACGCAGGAACAGTCGCTGAGCGCGACGCTGCGGCAAAATAATTTCTACGAGCGCGACCATGTGCTCACCGCGCAGGTAATCGCCAGCCATGTCGACCGATCGGCCTATGACGCCAAGACCTTTTCGATCGGCGCCGGGATCGAGCGGCAGACCAACATCATCTTCCAGAAGAAATGGACCTGGTCGGTCGGCGGCAACCTCTCGCTGTCGGACGAGCGCGATACGGTAGGGCCGCAAGCGACGCCCCGCCGGCGCACCTTCTTCATCGCTTCCGTCCCGGGCACGCTGGGCTATGACGGCACTGACGATCTGCTCGATCCCCGAAGCGGGTTTCGGCTGAGCGGGCAGCTATCGCCCGAACTCTCCTTCCAGTCAGGCACCTTCGGCTATGGTCGCGCCCAGATCGACGGTAGCGCCTATCAGCCGGTGAGCGATCGCGTGGTGATTGCGGGGCGCGTACGGCTGGGCACGATCGTCGGCGCCTCCGCCGATCGCATCGCGCCGTCGCGGCGCTTCTATGCCGGCGGCGGCGGATCGGTGCGCGGCTATGGCTATCAGGATATCGGCCCGCGCGACGCCAACAACGATCCGATCGGCGGGCGCAGCCTGGCGGAGTTCTCGATTGAATCGCGCGTCCGCTTCGGCGCATTCGGCGTCGTGCCTTTTCTCGATGCGGGCAATATCTATCGCAGCGCCTATCCGAAGTTCACGGGCATGCGCTACGGCACCGGGCTGGGCCTGCGCTATTACACCAGCTTCGGCCCGATCCGCATCGACGTGGGCACGCCGATCAACCCGCAACCGGGCGATCCGCGCGTTACCGTTTATGTTTCGCTGGGGCAGGCTTTTTGAGCGCGAGCCTGCCTGAGGAGCCGCCGGCATTGCCTTCGCCGCGACCGCGACGCGGCTGGCTCAAATGGCTGGTGGTGCTCGCCGCATTGCCGGTGCTGCTGATCGTCGGCGCGCTGTGGGGCATCGATACCGGTGCGGGGCATCGCTTCATCGCCGATCGCATCAGCCGGGTCGAGACCGCCACCGGGCTGCGCTTCCATGTCGGGCGTATCGACGGATCGATCTACAGCCGGGCGCGGCTGCGCGACGTGCGCGTCTATGACATAAAGGGGCTGTTGTTCGAGGCGCCCGAAGTCTCGCTCGACTGGCGGCCGCTGGCGTGGCTCGCCAACCGGCTCGACATCAACAGCGTTACCGCGCCGGCTGCGACGTTGCACAAGAAGCCCGAGACGCGGCCCGGCAAGCCTGGCCCGATGCTGCCGGGCTTCGACATCCGGATCGGCGATTTGCGCATCGACCGGCTGCGTATCGACGCGAAGGTCGCCGGGTCGGCGCGCATGGCGACGCTCAAGGGATCGGCCGACATCCATCGCGGCCGTGCGATGATCCGGCTGGCTGCGGACGCCGGCGCGACCGACCATGCGCTGATCGACCTCGACGCCGAACCCGACGGCGACCGGTTCGACATGACCGCCGACGTGCGATCGGGGGCGGGGGGCGTCATCGGCGCGTTGCTTGGCGCCAGGCAGCCGCTGGCCCTTGCAGTCGCGGGCGACGGCAAATGGCATGGATGGAAAGGCGGGGGCCGGCTGATCGTCGGCGGACGCCCCGTCGCCAATCTCGGCCTGTCGGTGCATGACGGGCTCTATGCGCTGCAGGGCAAACTCTATCCCGCCGTGCTGATGCAGGGGATGGTCGGCCGGTTGACGGCGGGCGGCGTCGTTGTGAAAGGCGCGGCGCGGCTCGCCGACCGCAGGCTCGATACCGATCTGAGGCTGGCTACGCCCGAGCTGGCGGTGGGTGCGAAAGGCGTCGTCGACCTTGCCCATAGCGCATTCGACGACATGCGGATCAGCCTTGATCTGCTGAAACCCCGGGCGCTTTTCACCAACATGACCGGACGCGACGTGCGGGGGCGGATCATCCTCGACGGCCCCTTCGCGACGGCTGGCTTCCAGTATCTCCTCGCCTCGCCCCACATCGCCTTCGACCAGACGGGTTTCGATCTGGTGCAGATTTCCGGGCGGGGCCGGCTCTCGCCCGCGCCCGTCATCGTGCCGATCCAGATCAGGGCCGCCCGCGTGACCGGCGCAGGAGACATCGCCGGGGGCATCCTTGCCAACATGATCGTCGACGGGCAGTTGCGCGTGACCGGCAAGGCGATCAGCGCCGATGCGCTGCGCCTTCGTTCAAACAAGCTCAACAGCCTCATCAGCCTTTATGTCGATCTTGCGACGGGGCGCTACGATGTGGGGCTGCAGGCGCAGTTGATGCGTTATCTGATCCCCGGTCTCGGCATCGTGGACGTCAGGAGCAACCTGAAGATTCTTCCCGGCGCGAACGGCAAGGGCGCACGCATCGTCGGCGCGGGGCAGGCCTGGGTGCGGCGCTTCGACAACGAGTTTCTGAAAGGGCTGGCGGGGGGGCTGCCACGCCTGGAAACGCGTCTGGAGCGTACGCCCGACGGCATTATCCACTTCGCCGGGCTGAAGATCGCCGCGCCTGACATCATGTTGGCGGGCAATGGCTATCGCCGGCTGGACGGCAGTTTCCATTTTGAAGGTCAGGGCAGGCAGGCGCAATATGGCGCGCTGAAGCTGATGCTCGACGGCCAGATCGACAAACCTACGGTGGACCTTTTCCTGCCGCGCCCCCTTGATGCGTTGGGGCTGACCGATGTGCGCGCGCACCTCGATCCCAATGCGGAGGGTTTCGTCTATCATGCGGAGGGCGGATCGACGCTGGGGGCGTTCACTGCGGCGGGCGCGATCCTGATGTCGCCGGGCCAGCCGACGCGAATCCAGGTCTCCCCGATCGAGGTTTCGGGGATGCGCGCGCAGGGCGAGCTGACCTCCATGCCCGGCGGGTTTGAGGGGAGCCTGGCGCTCAGCGGCGCGGGGATGGCCGGATCGCTGCGTTTCGATCCGGTGGGCGACATCCAGCGCATCGTCGTGGATATTAACGGGCGGCGCGTGCGCCTTGCCGGGCCGCCGCCGATCGCGGCCGGCCGCCTTTCGGTCAACGCGACGCTGATGCTCGATCCCGCAGGGCTGGGCGTGGACGCCAGGGTGCGCGCCATCGGGCTGCGGCGGGGATCGCTGGCCTTGTCGTCGCTTACTGCCGACATGTCGATGAAGGGAGGCAGCGGGACGGTCAACGCGGCGCTCGTCGGTCAGCGCGGTCGCGCTTTCGACGTCAAGCTGGCGGCGCAGGTGGCGCCCGATCGCATCAGCCTGACGGGCGGCGGCACCGTCGATCAGAAGTCGATCAGGCTCAATTCTGCGGCGGTGCTGACGCATGAAGGCGCGGCATGGCGGCTGTCGCCGACTTCGCTTTCCTATGCGGGGGGCGCGGCGACCGTTTCCGGTCGCTATGGCGATGGCGAAAATAGCGCGCAGGCCGCGGTGCAGAAATTGCCCCTGGCGGTGCTCGATCTCGCCTGGCCCAATCTGGGGCTGGCCGGCGTGGCGAGCGGCAAGCTCTCCTACAATGCCCCGGTCGGCGGCTTGCCTTCGGGGCAGGCGGACATTGTGATCCGCGGCCTCAGCCGTTCGGGCCTCGTCCTTTCCTCGACGCCGATCGACGTGGGGGTCAAGGTGGCCCTTTCGGGCGGCAGCGCCGTTGCGCGTGCGGTGGCGGCAAGCGGCGGCAAGACGATCGGGCGCGCGCAGGCGCGGATCGCACCGCTGGGTGAAGGATCGCTCGTCGACCGGCTGAGCCACGCGCCCCTGTTCGCACAGCTACGCTATAATGGCCCGGCCGATACGCTTTGGCGGCTGGCGGGAACCGAGCTGTTCGATCTGTCCGGTCCGCTCGCTATCGGTGCGGACGTGACGGGAACGCTCGCCGATCCCGAGATCAGGGGGTCGCTGAGGAGCGATGGCGCGCGGCTGCAAAGCGCGGTCAGCGGCACGGTGCTGAAGGGCATGAAGATGGGCGGCCGCTTCGACGGATCGCGCCTCGTCATCGACAATTTTGCGGCGCGCGCCGGGGATGGCGGCGTTACCGGGCGCGGGACGTTTGAGTTCTCGTCCGACAAGGGCGTCGGCATCGATCTCGCGCTTCAGGCCGACAATGCCGAGCTTATCAATCGCGACGATATCGGCGCGACGGTCAGCGGCCCGATCACGATCCGGTCCGAGGGTAATGGCGGCGTGATCGGCGGCGACGTGCAACTCAGCCGCAGTCGCTACAAGCTGGGCATGGCGCAGGCCGCAGCCGCTGTTCCCCATCTGTCCGTCATCGAGATCAACCAGCGCGGCGACGATGATGATGAAGCGCCGGCGGCGCCCTGGCGTCTCGCGCTCAAGGCCAATGCGCGCAACCGGATGATGGTGACGGGGCTTGGGCTCGACAGCGAATGGCGCGCCACGCTCGATGTCAGCGGCACGCTCGACGCGCCGGTGATCGTCGGGCAGGCGACCCTGCTGCGCGGCAATTATGATTTCGCGGGGCGCAGCTTCGATCTCGATCGCGGCACGATCCGCTTCACGGGCGGCACGCCGATCGACCCCACGCTAGACATTCAGGCATCGGCTACGATGGACAGCCTGAGCGCGACGATCCGCGTCAGCGGCACCGGGCTGCATCCGGAAATCAGCTTCACCAGCACCCCCGCCCTGCCTGAGGACGAGTTGCTGTCGCGCCTGTTGTTCGGCACATCGATCACCAACCTGTCAGCGCCCGAAGCGCTGCAGCTCGCCGCCGCCGTCGCGGGGCTGCAGAGCGGCGGCGGGCTTGACCCGATCAACAAGGTGCGCAGCGCGATCGGGCTCGACCGGCTGCGCATCATCCAGGCCGATCCGACACAGAACCAGGGCACCTCCGTCGCGGCGGGCAAATATGTGACGCGCAAAATCTATGTCGAGGTCATCACCGACGGGCAGGGCTATTCGGCGACGCGCGTCGAGTTCCAGTTCACGCGCTGGTTGTCGCTGCTGGCGACGATCTCGACCATGGGCCGGTCGAGCGCCAACGTCCGCGTCTCGAAGGATTATTGAGCGAAAGCGATCGCGTCGCGCAGCGCGAGAGCGAGCATGTCGCCGCCATCGGGTGCGAGGTGCAGATAGAGATCGGGCTCTATCGCCTCGACTTCCATGACGGCAAGCCGGCCTTCGGGCAGGCGGATCAGGTCGACCCGCACGTAGAAGGGCGCCTCGGGCAGCGCCGCGACTGCCGCATGTGCGACGGCAAGCGCTTCGTCGTCGGGTCGCCAGGCATCGATCCGGCCGCCGAGCTGCGGCTGGACGCGAAAGTCCCCCGCCGCCGCGCGCTTGACGCCGCCATGGCTGAGCCGCCCGCCGAACAGGAATATGGCCAGTTCGCCTTCGCCGGCGACAGCGGGGAGGAAAGGCTGGATCATCGCGTCGCGCGTGCAGGGGGCGGGATCGCTGCGGCGCAGGCGGAACGTGTCGTGGCTGCCGGCCGAAACCTGCGGCTTCACGACGATCTCGTCGCCGCCGAAATCGGCGAAGGCGGCGGCCAGCGCGGCTTCGTCGGCAAAGGGCGTGAAATATGTCGGAACGATCGGTACGCCCGCCGCCGCAAGCGCCGAGAGATAGGTCTTGCGCCCGTTCCAGCGGAGCAGCCGCGCCGGGTTAAGCAGCATCGCGTCGACGGGCCAGCGATCAAGCAGCGCATTCCAGCCTGCCGGATCGAGATGATAGCCCCAAGCGAGCAGCGGCAACGTAACATCGGCGCTGCCAAGGTTGGCGTCGGTCCAGTCACGCGCCGACGCCCTCATCCCGTGCCGCGCGAACAACCGGGCGAGGAGGTTGAACGCCTCGCCCGTCATCCCCGCATAGGCCGTGCCCGGCGGAGGCGTAATGATGTCGACGGTCGGGCCGCTCATTCGGGCGCGCCGAGGATGGCTTTCACCTCCATGAAGTCGGCGAGGCCGAACTTGCCATTCTCGCGGCCATTGCCCGACTGCTTGTATCCGCCGAACGGTGCGATGCCGTCGGGCGCCCAACTGTTAATCGTCACCATGCCCGCGCGGAGGCGCGGCGCGACCTCTGCCGCCTTATGCGGATCGCCCGAGACCGTCGCCGACAGCCCATAGACGGTGGCATTGGCCAGTTCGACCGCTTCCTCGTCATTGTCATAGGTGGTCAGCGTTGCGACGGGGCCGAAAATCTCCTCCTGCGCGATGCGCATGTCGGGCGTCACGTCGGTGAAGAGGGTGGGGCGGATGTAATAGCCGCGATTCATCCCCTCGGGGCGGCCCGGGCCGCCGGTTACGAGCGTCGCGCCCTGCTCGATCGCGCTGTCGATCAGGCCCTGGATCTTCTCATATTGCGCCTTGTTGACCACCGGGCCGATATGCCCGCCTTCCTGCGCAGGGTCGCCGACCTTGGTGGCCTCCAGGATCGACTTGATGACCTGCGTCGCGCCTTCCGCCTGCGATTTGTGGACGAGGATGCGAGTGGGAGCGATACAGCTTTGTCCCGAATTGGCGACGACGCCCATCACGGTCGGCGGCAGCACAGCGCCCAGATCGGCGCCTTCGAGGACGAGATTGGGCGCCTTGCCGCCCAGTTCCTGATGCACGCGCTTGACGGTGGGGGCTGCTGCGGCGGCGACGGCGGTGCCCGCGCGCGTCGAACCGGTGAAGCTCACCATATCAACGTCGGGGTGCGACGACAGCGTGGCGCCCACGGTCGGGCCGTCGCCCTGAACGAGGTTGAAAACGCCGGCCGGAACGCCGGCCTCATGCAGGATCTCGGTAAAGATCGCGGCGCAGGTGGGGGCTTCCTCCGAAGGCTTGAGGATCATCGTGTTGCCCGCCGCCAGCGCGGGGGCGACTTTTGCGGCGATCTGGTTGAGCGGCCAGTTCCACGGCGTGATCATCGCGACCACGCCGACCGGTTCGTGAACGACCTTCGCCTTGCCGACCTTCTCCTCGAACTGGAACTCCTTCAGCGCGCGGAGCGTCGCGGCGAAATGGCCGAGGCCCGATGGCGCCTGCGCGCCGCCTGCAAAGCTGATCGGCGCGCCCATTTCGAGCGACATGGCTTTGGCGAGGTCGGGGATGCGGGTCTTGTAGACCGCGATGATCTTCTCAAGCAGCGCCGCCCGTTCCTCGACGCTGGTCTGCGACCAGGCCGGGAAGGCCGCCTTGGCGGCGGCGATCGCCTTGTCGGCGTCGGCGCGGCTGCCCAGAACGATCTCCGTGCAGGCTTCCTCGGTCGCGGGATTGATGACGTTGTGCGGCGAGCCGCCGTCACTGTCGACCCATGCGCCGGCGATATAATGTTGCTTGTAGCTCTGCATGGGGTCCACTCCTGCTTTGTCGAATCTGCTTTGTCGCTAGATTAGGTTTTATCGCGAAACTGGCAAGACGCGCATGGGCTGGACCGCACGGATTGCGCGACTACACAGGCGGCATGTCCGAATCCCTTCCCGATACCGAGCATCAGGCGCTGGCGCGCGGCGGCTGGCTGCGGCCTTATATCCTGCTCGCGCGGCTCGACCGGCCGATCGGCTGGTGGCTGCTTTACTGGCCCTGCGCGTGGGGCATCGCGCTGGCGGGGGGCGTCTATCAGCGGTTCGACCTGCTGCTCTGGATGCTGCTCGGTTCGATCGCGATGCGCGGCGCGGGCTGCGTCTATAATGACATCGTCGACCGCGATCTCGACGCGCAGGTGGCGCGCACGCGCGGCCGGCCGCTGGCGAGCGGTGCGGTGAGCCTGAGGGCGGCCTGGGCCTGGCTGGGGCTGCTTTGCCTGATCGGACTGGTCGTGCTGCTGCGCCTGCCGGTAATTGCCGGGGCCATTGCGCTGGCCAGCCTCGCGCTCGTCGCCGCCTATCCTTTCATGAAGCGCATCACCTGGTGGCCGCAGGCCTGGCTGGGGCTGGTCTTTTCCTGGGGCGCGCTGGTCGGCTGGGCGGCGGTGGCGGGGAGCATCACGCTGCCGGTGCTGCTGCTCTATGGCGGGGCGATCGCCTGGGTTGTCGGTTATGACACGATCTATGCGCTGCA
>QFNN01000104.1 GCA_003240855.1 Sphingomonas sanxanigenens | reverse complement strand
GGACATCCGCCGTGCCGGTCAGCACGCGCTGGCGCAGCGCGATCGTCTGCAGGTCGGCTTCATTGCGCGCCGCCGTCACCTCGTCATAGGCCGCGCCGTCGATATAATGATAAAGGAAAGGCGGCAGGCGGCGGCGCGCAGCGGCGCGGAAATCGCGGGCCGAAGAGATGATCATGGGCAGGCTGTTCTCCTAGTCGCCGGGCCAGCCAATGTCGCGGCTGATCGCGGCGGCGGTGTCGCGGACGCGGTGGACAAGCTCCCGCATGCGCGCATCGCTCATATATTGAGCGACGCTCGACAGGCTGATCGATGCGACGATCGCCCCCGTCTCGTTGCGGATCGGCGCGCCGACGCAACGGATGCGGTCCTCATTCTCCTCAAGGTCGAGCGAATAGCCGCCTGCGGCATAATCACGCATCGCGGCGCGCCAGGTCTCGAAATCGGGCTTGAGCGCGCCCCAGGACTGGCCCTCGAAGAAAGCGCGCTGCTCAGCCTCGGAGCAATCGAGGATCAGCGACTTGCCCAGGCCCGTCGAGCACAGCGGATGACGTTCGCCGACGCGCGATCCGATCTCGATCCGCCGGCGACCAGGGATTTTGTCAAGGTAGAGCGCCTTGTCGCGATCGAGGACGCCGAGATGAACGGTATCCTCGGTCGCGTCCGACAGCGCCTCAAGGTGCGGGCGGGCAATGCGGGGCAGATCGATCTGCTGGCGCGCCGCGAAACCCATTTCGAGCAACTTGGGGCCAAGCATATAGCCGGTGCGCGGGATGAAGCGCAGATAGCCGCGATCGACCAGCGCCGAAGCCAGGCGATGCGCGGTGCTGCGATTGAGCCCCAGCACGCGCGACAGATCGGGCAAGGCCATCGACTCGCGACTGACGGCTTCGAGCAGGTCGAGTCCGCGCAGCAGCGTCTGGCTTCCCGAAGGAGCCCCTGCGCCGTCGCTTGACCGTGCTTTCGTCATAATGTAACCGCCTGTCTCACATAAAGGGATATGTCAATCGGATAAGTTCCGGGATTATGGCCGCAGGGTCCGCGACAGCAGATCATGTCGGCGGCGACTCGCTCGTCAAGCGGCGTTGCGCATTCTAGGCATATTCTCTTTCCCAATGACCCGTAGGGAGTGGTTCGGCATGAAGTTGTTGCGCGTAGGTGCGGTAGGCCATGAACGGCCGGCGATCCTCGATGCTGCGGGCGGCATTCGCGATCTTTCGGCCCATGTCGCCGATATCGGTCCCACCGAACTGACCCCGGAGGGCCTTGCCAGGCTTGCGGCGATCGATCCGGCTTCGCTGCCGCTGATCGAAGGCCCCGTGCGTCACGGCCCGCCGCTCGCCGGCACGCGCAAGTTCATCGCGATCGGCCTGAACTTCGCCGATCACGCCGCCGAATCCAACCTGCCCATCCCGTCGGAGCCGGTGATCTTCACCAAGGCCGTCTCGTGCATCCAGGGACCGGACGACGCCGTGATGATCCCCCGCGGATCGACCAAGACCGATTGGGAAGTCGAGCTGGGAGTCGTCATCGGCAAGCGCGCTTCCTATGTCGAGCAGGCGGACGCCCTCGATCATGTTGCCGGCTATCTCGTCATCAACGACGTCAGCGAGCGCGAATATCAGATCGAACGCGGCGGCACGTGGGACAAGGGCAAGGGCTGCGACACGTTCGGCCCTATCGGCCCCTGGCTGGTGACGCGCGACGAAATCCCCGACCCGCAGGCGCTCGATATGTGGCTCGACGTCAACGGCGAGGCCAAGCAACGCGGCAACAGCCGCACGATGATCTTCGGCGTCGCCGAGATCGTCTCCTACCTCAGCCAGTTCATGACGCTGGAACCGGGCGACATCATCACTACCGGCACGCCTCCCGGGGTCGGCATGGGCCAAACTCCGCCGACCTATCTCAAGGCGGGCGACAGCATCGCGCTGGGGATCGAAGGGCTGGGCGCGCAGAAACAGACTGTCGTCGCCTGGAGCCGCGCCGGCTGATCGCCGGCCGGCCGCAGCCCGACGCCCCTATCCTATTGAACTGACCCGAACGGTTCGGTCGCGTCGAGCAGGCTGATCCGATTAAGGACGCTCGTCCAGACCCGTTCAGCCTCGACGTCGCCGCGCGAACGGTGATGATCGGCCCGTAGCGTGGCGTGATACCATGCGTCGGCGCCGTGGCGCTTCAGCATGTGATTGGCCTGCATCCAGATGTCACGCTCGCTGATCATCGCCCCCTCTTGCGATATCCTGGCGACCTTCTGCCCGGTCTTTGCCGGATGAAGCTAGGATGCCGTAAGGGCATTCAGCCCGCCAGAGTCGAGCGACGACGCGTTTCACCCCCGCGACGCGGCGTGCGTCAGTCCTTCCAGGCCCAGTAGAGCTGGGCCGGCGGCACGTTCCACCATTCCATGTCGTGATCGATGCGCTCGAAATGCGGCGCGATGAAATCATGCACCTTGGGGCTGAACTGATAGACGAGGAATGCGCCGTCCTTGCGCAGGACGCGCGCCGTCTCGCTGGCGATGCGCGGGCCGATGCCTGCGGGCAGTGTCGAGAAAGGCAGGCCCGACAGGACATAATCGGCGTGATCGAAGCCGAAATCCTTGATGATCTGCGCCACATCGGCGGCGGAGCCATGAACGGCGTGGAAGCGCGGATCGACAATGTCGTCACGCAGATAGTCGATGAAATCGGGGTTTGTGTCGATCACGATATAGGTCGCGTCGGGCGTCATCCGATCGAGCACCGCACGGCAGAAGGTGCCGACGCCGGGGCCATATTCGACGAAAAGCTTGGTATTCGCCCAGTCCACCCGTTTCAACATCTTGCGGATCAGCACCGCAGAGGATGGAATGATCGACCCCACCTTCACCGGATGCTTCAGGAAGCCCTTGAAAAACATGGTGAAAGGCCGACTGCGATGCGCAAAGCCACGGCGGGGCCTGGCGCGACGCTGGGCGGAAGAAGCGGTCATCATCACTCCGTCAACGAACTGAAACAGTGCCGTCGCAAATCCCGGACCTTTATTCAAGCGCGCTGCGCGCCTAGAGTTGCTCAATCCGGCGCGTTATCCGCACCGGCAAGCAATATGATCGCGGGCGGGCAACGCCCCGGGGACGGCCGAGAGCTTCACAGACCCGGCCGAAAAGGGAGGATCGGGGCGAGTTGGCGAGCAGCGGGATCAGCGCGGGTGCGACGGCGGTCATCTTCATATCGACCCGCAACGACGCCGACCCTCAGGGCTATGCCGAGGCGGCGGATGCGATGGAAAGCCTCGCCGCACTGCAGCCCGGCTATATCGGCATCGAAAGCGTGCGCGGCGACGATCGGCGCGGCGTCACGATCAGCTACTGGCGGGACGAAACGGCCGCGATCGCCTGGCGCGATCATCCCGATCACGCCGCCGTGCGCGAAAAAGGGCGGGCGCTCTGGTATGACGAATGCCACACCATCGTCACCAGTGTTACGCGCGCCTATCGCTGGGCGCGGGGATGAAGGTGGCGCGCAGGATCGATCGCGATTTCAGCCTGCTGTTCGTCGTGATGCTGACGATCGCGGCGGGCAACACCGCATTGCAGTCCGTTCTTCCCGCGCTCGGCCGATCGCTGCACGTTCCCGACAGCGCCGTTGCGCTCGCCTTCTCGGTGTCGGCGCTGGTCTGGGTATTGGCGGCGCCGGTGTGGGCGCGGCGATCGGAGTTTCGCGGACGCAAGCGCATGGTCGCGCTGGGCATCGCCGGCTTCACCATATCGGTGACGCTTTGCGGGCTCTTCCTCGCCGCCGGCGTGCTCGGCTGGATCGGCGGGACTGCGACGCTCGCCGCCTTCATCTGCGCACGCATGATTTATGGCGGCTTTGGCGCCGCCGCCCCTCCGGCCGCGCAAGCAATCGTCGTGTCGCACACCAGCCGCGAGGAACGCACCAAGGCGCTGACCCTGCTTGCCTCCGCGTTCGGTCTGGGCACGATTCTCGGCCCTGCCTTCGCGCCATTCTTCGTGCTGCCCGTCGTGGGCCTTGCCGGCCCCGCGCTGATTTTCGCAGCATTCGGCGGGCTGGTGCTGATCCTTGTCATGCGCTTCCTGTCCGACGATCCACCCGACGGCCACAGCCATGGCGCGGCGACCAGCTATCCCTCGATCGGCGGCGAAGGGACCGGCGCCAGCGTCGTCGCCGCCACTGCCGAAGGTCAGCGCGGATCGATCGCGCTGACCGATCCGCGCATCTGGCCGTGGATGATCGTGGGCCTCGTCTCGGGCCACGCACAGGCGATGACCGGGCAGGCGATCGGCTTTCTCGTCATCGACCGGCTCGGCCTGCCCCCCGTCGCGGCGCAGGAAGCGATCGGGATCGTGCTGATGACTGGCGCGGGCGCGACCCTGCTTGCCCAATGGGGGATCATTCCGATCCTCGACCTCAGCCCGCGCAGCCTCGTTTTCTGGGGCGGCGCGGCGGCGGCGATCGGCTGCGTGATGATCGGGCTGTCGACCTCGCTCTATGCGATATCGGTTGCGATGGGGATCGCATCGATCGGCTTCGGCTTTTTGCGCCCGGCCTTTACCGCAGGCGCCTCGCTTGCCGTCGGCGCGGACGATCAAGCCGCAGTCGCCGGGCGCACGACATCGGTCAACGGCGCGGCCTTCGTGCTCGGGCCGTCGATCGGGGTCGGGCTATATGAAGCGTGGGGGCCGCTTCCCTATCTGGTCGCGGCCGCCGCACTGCTCTGCCTGACGCTTTACGCCACGATCAGTCTGCGCCCTTCGGCCCGCGCGGGCTGAGCATCCCCGGCGAAATGAAGCCGATCGTCTCGATCCCGCGCGCTTCCTGCTTCAGCTTCGCCGCGATCTGCGCATATTCGCGCTCCAGCTCGGGCGTCACCGAAGCACGTGTATCCTGCAACGCATCCTCGAAATCGGCCATCCTCACCTGCGCCACATCGAGTGAACTGCGCAGAGCGTTAAGGCCCGCGCGACGCACCAGATCCTCAAGGTCCGCGCCGGTGAAGCGAGACGTTTTCGCCGCCATCGCGTCGAGATCAACATCGGGGGCCAGCGGCATCCGCTGGGTATGAATGCCCAGAATGCGCCGCCGCCCGCCTTCGTCGGGGACGCCGACATAGATGAGCTCATCGAGCCGCCCCGGCCGCAACAGCGCCGGATCGATCAGGTTGGGCCGGTTGGTCGCGCCGATGACGACCACCGACTGCAATTCCTCAAGCCCGTCCATCTCGGCGAGAATCGTATTCACCACCCGCTCGGTCGCCTGCGGCTCGCCGAAGCCGCTGCCGCGCGCCGGAACGAGCGAATCCATCTCGTCGATGAAAATGACGGTCGGCGCCACCTGCCGCGCGCGCGCAAACAGCCGGGCGATCTGCTGCTCGCTTTCGCCATACCATTTGGACAGGAGGTCGCTTGATTTGGTGGCGATGAAGTTCGCCTCCGCCTCGCGCGCCACAGCCTTGGCGAGCAGCGTCTTGCCCGTGCCCGGCGGTCCATAGAGCAGGAAGCCCTTGGCAGGCCGGATGCCCAGTCGCAGGAAAGCGTCGGGGTTCCTCAGCGGCAGTTCGACGCCTTCGCGTAGCCTTTCGCGCGCGTCATCGACGCCGCCGACATCGTCCCAGCGGACCGTCGGCTTCTGGACCATCACTTCGCGCATCGCCGAAGGCTGGACGCGCTTGAGCGCCTCGACGAAGTCCTCGCGCGTCACCGACAGCGAATCGAGCACGTCGGGCGGAATGACCCGCTCCTCAAGGTTGAGCCGCGGCATGATTCGCCGGACCGCCTCGATCGCGGCTTCGCGCGCCAGCGCCGCAAGATCGGCGCCGACGAAGCCGAACGTCGTCCGCGCCAGCTCGTCCAGATCCACCCTGTCGCCCAGCGGCATGCCGCGGGTATGGATGGCGAGAATCTCGCGGCGGCCACGCTCATCGGGAACGCCGACGATGATCTCGCGATCGAAGCGGCCGGGGCGGCGCAGCGCCTCGTCGACGGCCTCGGGGCGATTGGTCGCGGCGATCACGACCAGATTGGCCCGCGCCTCCAGCCCGTCCATCAGCGTCAGCAGTTGAGCGACGAGGCGCTTCTCGGCCTCACCCGTCACCTGCCCGCGCTTGGGCGCGATCGAATCGATCTCGTCGATAAATATGATCGAAGGCGCGTTCTGCGTCGCCTGCTCGAACACGTCGCGCAACGCCTTCTCGCTCTCGCCATAGGCCGATCCCATGATCTCAGGCCCGTTGATGAGGAAGAACTCGGCGTCGCTTTCGTTGGCGACTGCGCGCGCAAGCCGGGTCTTGCCGGTTCCGGGCGGGCCATGAAGCAACACGCCCTTGGGCGGATCGACGCCAAGACGCTGAAAAAGCTCGGGATAGCGCAGCGGCAGTTCGACCATCTCGCGCAACTGATCGATCGTGGCGCCCAGCCCGCCAATATCGTCATAAGTCACGTCGGCGCGACGCGCTTCCTTCGGCTCCTGATATTCGGGGCGAAGCTCGACCTCGGTATGCTCGTCGATATGGACGATGCCTTTCGGCGCCGTCGCGACCACGACCAGCCTGACTTCCTGCAAGGCATAGGCCGGCGCGGCAAGCATCTGTCGGATCTGCGGCGGCACATTCTGCTGCTGATGCCCCGCAGTGGCGACGACATCGCCTGCGCTCAGCGGACGGCCGAAAAATGTGCGCTTGAGCGCTTCCGACGGCCCTTGAAGCCGCAGATTCTGCTGCGCAGGCGCAAAAACCACGCGCTGCGCCGCCTTCGACTCGACCTTGCGCAGCGATACGAAGTCGCCCGATCCGACGCCGGCATTGGCGCGCTGAAGGCCATCGAGGCGGAGAATCTCCAGCCCTTCGTCCTCGCCATAAGGGAGCACGGCGCGCGCCGCTGTCGATCGCTTGCCGACGATCTCGACGACATCGCCTTCCTGAAGGCCCAGTTCGGCCATCACCGCGCGCGGCACGCGCGCCAGCCCGCGACCGCTGTCTTCGGGCCGCGCATTCGCGACCTGAAGCTTCCTGCCTTCGTCGCTGTCAGCCATCCGCTTTCCGTCTCCCAACCGTTGAAGCGGGAACATAGGAAAGCGCGAACGTGGTTGCGACCCCCACTGGCCACAAACCAACGGAGGTCAAAAAAAGGGCCGATCCCGAAGGACCGGCCTGGAAAGTTTTAGGAGAGGATGCCTGAAAGGCCCGATCTTTGTGCGCTGCGGCGGATGTTTGTGCAAGTGCGAAATAACAATTCACTCTTGCAAAAACTGCAACCAGCGCAGACACTGGCCTTGACGGAAATATGGGCTTCTGCATTTCCATCATCCGGCTAGACTTTGCCGTGCATTGCACAAGGGACGGGGGGACGATGCGGCGATTGCCACCGCTTACAGCGATCGAAGCGTTTGTTCAGGTCGCGCGGCTGGGTTCGGTCAAGGCGGCCGCGGAGGAGCTTGCCCTGTCCTCGCCAGCGCTCAGCAGGCGCGTTCAGGCGCTTGAGCGATTTGTCGGCCGCCCCCTGTTCGATCGGGGCCATCAGTCGATCCGGCTGAATGCGGACGGTGAGCGCTTCCTTGACGCGATCGCGCCGCCGATCGATGCGCTGAGCGATGCGATCGAGGCGCTGACCAGCCAGACAGAACTGCTCCGCCTGCGCCTGGGCATCCTGCCGCTCTTCGCCTCGCAGCGCCTGTTCCCGCGTCTCGGCGACCTGCGCACGCGGCACCCCGAACTGCATATCGATATCGACACGGGCGCGCATGCGGTGAGCCGCCTGGGCGACGGACTCGACGTGGCGATCCCGCTGGCGCGCGAAATTGATCCGATGCTCTATGCGCACCGGCTTGATCGCAATCGCGTCTTTCCGATCGCGGCGCGCGCGCTGACCGAAGGGCCGAACGCGATCCGGACGCCCGCCGATCTGGCGCGCGTCACCGTGTTTCTGCACCGCGATATGCCGGATAATTTCAGCGCCTTCCGCGAGGCCGTGGGTCTGCCCAATCTGGAACCGCTGGCGACCGACCATTTCGATTCGGGGCAATTGATGCTCGATGCAGCGGCGGCGGGGCTCGGCGTGGCCTTCATGCTCGAAAGCCATTTGCAGGATTCGCGCGACGACCGGCTCGTCCGGCTCTTTGAAAGCGAAGTCGAGAGCCCGTACAGCTACTGGTTCGTCTGCCGCCCCCGCGCGCTCGAGACGCGGCCGGTGCGACTGTTCCACGATTGGCTGGTCAGCGCGTTTCGCTGATTCCTGGGCAGATACGGCCCCGGCCAGCTCCCCCGCCTGACGCCCCCCACTCGGTGTGCGCTGTATGGGAGGTCGGATGGGAAAGCGGGCCGCCGCCGTCGGTTGATTCAGCCGGGCTGAATCAACCGATCAACAGCTATCAGGCGACCGTCGCCTTGACGATCTTGCCCGGCGTGCGCGGCGGCTCGCCCTTCGGGAGCGCGTCGACATGCTCCATGCCTTCGATCACTTCGCCCCAGACGGTATATTGGCGATCGAGGAAGCGCGCGTCATCGAAGCAGATGAAAAACTGGCTGTTCGCGCTGTTCGGGTCCATCGTGCGCGCCATCGAGCAGACGCCGCGCACATGCGGTTCGTCGCTGAACTCCTGCTTCAGATTGGGCTTGTTGGAACCGCTGGTGCCGGTGCCGGTAGGATCGCCGCCCTGCGCCATGAAACCGTCGATCACGCGGTGAAACACCACGCCATCGTAAAAGCCTTCGCGCGCCAGCTCGGTGATGCGTGCGACATGGTTGGGCGCAAGATCGGGGCGCAGCTTGATTACGACGTCGCCCGTGTCGAGCGAGAAGGTGAGGGTTTCGGCGTCGGCCATTTCAGTCTCCTGGGGATGCGGGATGAATCCGGCCCCATATAGGCCCGGATGCGCGCGATGGAAGGCGATTGCCTCCGGCAGGGCGCTTGCCTAAGAGTTTGGCCCAAGAGTTCGACCGAGCGCCCCGGCGCGCGTTCATCAACGTCGCGGGATTCGGGAAGGGAGCGCCGCAATGAGCGAAAGCGAAATTGCCGCCGTCGAATCCGCCGAGGACAGCCATGATGACGAGGACCGGCTGAAGCCCGAGTTCGTCCGCGCCGTTCTCGATTGCGTCGAGGCGGGCGATCAGGAAGGCGCCCGCGCCCTCGTCGCCCCGCTCCACCCCGCCGACATCGCCGACCTGTTCGAGCTGGTTCCGGCCGAAGAACGCCAGGCGCTGGCTGCGGCGCTCGCCGAAATGCTCGACGCGGACGTGTTCGCCGAGCTGAACGACTGGGTGCGCGATGAGCTGATCGAGGATCTCGACGCCAATCAGGTCGCCGACATTGCGGGGCAGCTCGACACCGACGACGCGGTCGCGATCATCGCCGATCTGGAGGAGGACGAGCAGCGCGCCGTCCTCCGCGCGCTGGACCCCGACGATCGCGCCGCGATCGAGGAGGCGCTGAGCTTCCCCGAGGAATCCGCCGGCCGCCTGATGCAGCGCGAGCTGATCGCGGTGCGCGAGCATATGACGGTGGGCGACCTGCTCGACTATCTGCGCTCGAACGAGGATCTGACGACCGACTTCTGGGAAGTTTTCGTCGTCGATCCCGCGCACCGCCCGGTCGGCACGCTGAAGCTGAGCTGGGTGCTGCGCACGCCGCGCAACATCGAGCTGTCCGACGTCATGCAGCGCGAGCAGACGCTGATCCCGGTCGACATGGACCAGGAGGAAGTCGCGCTACGCTTCCAGAAATACGGCCTGATTTCGGCGGCGGTCGTCGATCAGGCGGGCCGCCTCGTCGGGATGATCACCGTCGACGACATCCTCCACATCGTCCAGGAAGAAGCCGGCGAGGACGTGCTGAAGCTGTCGGGTGCGGGTGAGGGCGACATCAATCAGCCCATTCGCCTGACGGTCAGGACGCGCCTCACCTGGCTGGTCGTCAATCTTGGCACGGCGATGATCGCGGCGTCGGTGGTCGGCGCCTTCCAGGGGACGATCGCCCATTTCGCACTGCTCGCGGTGCTGATGCCCATCGTATCGGGCATGGGCGGCAACGCCGGCACGCAGACGCTGGCGGTGGTCGTGCGCGCGCTGGCGACCAACCAGCTTACCAGTTCCAACACGGTGCGCATGATCCTGCGCGAGCTGCGGATCGCCGCCGCCAACGGCGCCGCGCTGGGGCTGCTGATCGGCTGCGGCACGTTCATCCTGTTCGCCAATGCCAGCCTTGCCGTCGTCATCGCGATGGCGATGGTCATCAACAATCTGGTCGCGGGGCTTGCCGGCGTGATGGTTCCCGTCGGGCTTGAAAAGGCCGGCGCGGACCCGGCCGTATCCTCGGCGGTGTTCGTGACGATGATGACCGACGTGATGGGCTTCTTCAGCTTCCTCGGCCTCGCGACATTGTGGGGGCTTGGAGGCTGAAGGTTTGCGCGGCGAGGCTTGATCGGCCCCGCGCCCTTCCCAAATCCCCGCCATGTCCGAGCTTCACATCACTAACCCGGCTTATTCACCGCGTTGGGCCGAGAGGGTTGGCGGGAGTGGCATAAGCCTCTGATCTGAATTAGGAACTGGGTGTCTAAGCCGAACCTG
>QFNN01000103.1 GCA_003240855.1 Sphingomonas sanxanigenens | reverse complement strand
GGCATTTGCGCGCGCCAGCGCGGCGCGACGGTTCAGGCCTTCGCCCGCGCCGCCAGCGCCGCGTCGCTCGCCAGCCGGTCGGCGCGCTCATTGTCGGGATGGCCGGCATGGCCCTTCACCCATACCCATTTGATGCGGTGAGGATCTGCGGCGGCGATCAGCGCCTGCCACAGGTCGGCATTTTTCACCGGCTTCCTGTCCGCCGTTTTCCAGCCGTTGCGCTGCCAGCCCTTGATCCACTTGGTCAGCCCGTCGAGGACATAGCGGCTGTCGGTCGATAGCGTGATCTGGCAGGGGCGCGTCAGCGCGTTCAGCCCTTCGATCACCGCGGTCATTTCCATGCGGTTGTTGGTGGTCAGCGGCTCGCCGCCCGAAAGTTCTTTTTCGCGCGCGCCCGATCGGATGACGACACCCCAGCCGCCGGGGCCGGGATTGCCTTTGCAAGCCCCGTCGGTCGCGATTTCCACATGCGTCAGCTCGCTCATGCGAAGATCGCCTCGCCGGCGGCGGCATAATGCTCCAGGCGGCGGAGATAGGCGATGGGATCCTTGCGCGTCACCAATGCGTCGGCGGGCGTGTTGAGCCAGTCCCAAGCCCGCGTCAGGAAGAAGCGCAGCGCAGCGCCCCGCGCCAGCACCGGCAGCGCCGCCCGTTCGGCGTCGCTCAATCCAAAGCGCGTCGTATAGCCCGCGATCAGCGCTTCGCCGACCGCAGCGTCATAATTGCGCCCTTCGCCGTCGAACGCCCATGCGCCGTGCATGACGGCCAAGTCATAAGCGCGAATATCGGTGCAGGCGAAATAGAAGTCGATCAGCCCGGTTACCCTGTCGCCCAGCATCAGCACGTTATCAGGGAAGAGATCGGCGTGAATCGCGCTGACCGGCAGTCCTTCGGGCCACGCCGCCAGCACGGCGTCGAGATGCGGGCGCACGCGATCGAACAGGCCCGGCTCGATCGAATCGAGGTCGCGCCCGCATCGCTCGAACAGGTCGCGCCATACCGTCGCCCCCATCGAATTGGCGCGCACCGGCCGGAAATCGGCAAGCGCGCGGTGCATGTCGCCCATCGCCGCGCCCGCCGCGTGCGCCTGCGCGGGCGTGGGGTGGCTCAGCGAGACGCCGGGCAGAAACTCGATCAGACAGGCAGGCCGGCCGGCGACGTTCTGGATCTGCACGCCGGCGCGATCGGCGATGGCGCGCGGCACCGGGCGGCCGGCGGCGGCGAGGTGATCGAGCAGCGCGAGAAAGAAGGGCAGGTCGCCGGCATCGACGCGCTTTTCATAGAGCGTCAGGATGAAACGCCCTGCGCTCGTCTCAACCAGATAATTGCTGTTCTCGACGCCCTCGGCGATTCCTTTTGCCGAAACCAGCGTGCCCGCATCATAGCGCGCGAGCAGCGTGCCGAGCGCCTCGGCCGAGACATGCGTATAAACCGCCACCGTCGTGCCGCGACGTCAGGCGGCTTGCAGGCCGCGAGGCAGCTTGAACTGCATATTCTCGATCGTGGTCTCGACCTCTTCCTCGCTGATGGCATAGCGCGTCGCGAGCAGGTCGATCACTTCGCGCACCAGCACTTCCGGGGCAGAAGCGCCTGCGGTCAGGCCCAGCGTTTCCACGCCGCCCAGCCAATCGAAATCGAGATCGTCGGCGCGCGCGATCAGCTTCGCGCGCGTACCCTCGCGCTCCGCGACCTCGACGAGGCGGACCGAGTTGGAACTGTTCTGCGCGCCGACCACCAGCATGGCGTCGCAGCGCGTCGCGATCGCCTTCACCGCCGTCTGGCGGTTGGACGTGGCGTAGCAGATATCCTCGCCGCGCGGCCCGACGATATTGGGAAAGCGCCGGCGCAGCGCATCGACGATCGATGCGGTATCGTCGACCGAAAGCGTCGTCTGGGTCAGAAAGGCGAGGCCATCCGGATCGGAGGGCGCAAGCGTCGCCACGTCCGCTTCGGTTTCGACCAGCGTCATCGCCCCTTCGGGAACCTGCCCCAGCGTGCCGATCACTTCGGGATGGCCGCGATGGCCGATGAAGATGATGTGCCGCCCGGCCTCGATGAGCCGTTCCGCCTGCCGGTGAACCTTGGAGACGAGCGGGCAGGTGGCGTCGAGATAGGTCAGGCCGCGTTCCTCGGCCTTGCGCGGCACCGCCTTGGGCACGCCATGCGCCGAAAAGACGACCGGCGCGTCGTCGGGCACCTCGTCCAGCTCCTCGACGAAGATCGCGCCCTGCGCCTTCAGCGTATCGACCACATATTTGTTGTGGACGATCTCGTGCCGCACATAGACGGGCGCGCCATATTTCTCGATCGCCAGCTCGACGATGCGGATGGCGCGATCGACGCCGGCGCAGAATCCGCGCGGTGCGGCGATAAGGAGCTTGAGGGGCGGGCGGCTCTGGAAAAGCGACATGGACATTGCCCTACGCCATTGCTTGCCTGCGTGAAAGCGCCTTCCTATGCTTGGGGCAGGGCTCGTTCGCAGCCGGATCGTTCTAAGGATGCCTATGTCGTCTCGTAAAATCGCGCTGTCCGCCTCGATTCTCACGCTCGCGCTCGCGGGGTGCAGCCAGCGCGGCGAACTTTCCGGCGAAGGCGGAATCGGCGTCAACGTGGTGCGGTCGTCCTGCCCGGCGGTCGGCGTTCCCGACTATACGGGCGACATCACCTATTTTAATCCGCCCCAGTCGCGCGAGGCTGCGGCGATCGACATGGTGGCGACGCTCACCAATGTCCGCACGAGCTGCAACGATCAGGACAAGGGCAATCCCGACGTCGTCAGCACCTCGACGTTCGACGTCCAGGCGCGCCGCGCGACGACGCAGGGCGCGCGCGACGTGATCCTCCCCTATTTCACAGCGGTGCTGCGCGGCGGCGGCGTGGTCGTTTCCAAGCGCATCGGCACTGTGACGCTGCACTTCGCCGACGGGCAGGCGACGGCGACGGCGTCAGGCACGGGCAGCGCGGTCATCACCCGCGCGGCGGCGACGCTGGCGCCGGACATTCGGCAGCGCATCCTGCGCAAGCGCAAGCCGACCGATCAGGACGCATCGCTTGATCCGCTCGCGGAACCCGCGGTGCGCGACGCCGTCCAGCGTGCGACCTTCGAGGTGCTGATCGGCTTCCAGCTCAACCCGGACCAGCTTCGCTACAACGCCACACGCTGAGGCTGGCGCGCGCCGGTTGCGCGATCGGCAATTGACTCGCGCCGCCGCCGCCGCCAAGGCTCGTTCCGTCATCGGCGGGCGACCGCCGGGGACCGCGCGGGAGAGTGCGTCGGGGGCCTTTCGGGCCGCCGACGCCGCCGAAGGAGCAACCGCCCCGGAATCTCTCAGGCCAAGGGACCGCGCGGGCCACTGACACTCTGGAAAGAGCGTTCGCTTCGGCGCGCGCCGCCGAAGGGGTAACCTCACGCCTTCAATGGCTTGGGGGAAAGCTCTCAGGTTCCGTGACAGAGGGGGCAGCAACCGATGACCGCCCTGGCGGTTGGCGGTGCTGTCACCAGTCATAAGGGAGCCGGGCGTTGAGCGAAGAACCGACAATCGAGATTGAGGACCGTCTGCTGCCGCTCGACGGATGGCACCGCGCGCAGGGTGCGCGCATGGTGTCCTTCGCGGGCTATGCGATGCCCATCCAGTATGAAGGCATCATCGCCGAGCATCTGTGGACGCGCGCCAGCGCCGGGCTGTTCGACGTCAGTCACATGGGCCAGTTGCTCTTCACGGGGGACGGCGCGGCCCAGGCGCTGGAGGCTCTGCTTCCCGGCGACATCAAGGGTCTGGCCGAGGCGCGCCCGCGCTATTCGCTGCTGCTCGCCGACAATGGCGGGATTCTCGACGATCTGATGGTCACGCGCCGCGCCGACGGGCTTTACATGGTGGTCAACGGCGCGACCAAGGAAGATGATATCGGCGTTTTCCGCGATCTTCTGCCCGATGAGATCACGATCAATCATATGGAGGATCAGGCGCTGCTCGCGCTGCAGGGGCCCAAGGCGGTCGATGCGCTGGCGCGGCTCGTCCCTGGCGTCGCCTCGCTCTATTTTATGGAAGCCGGCGCGTTCACGATCGCCGGCGTCGAAGCCTGGATCAGCCGTTCGGGCTATACGGGCGAGGACGGTTTCGAGATCTCGATCCCTGCTCACGCCGCCGTGGCGATCGCCAGCCTGCTCTGCAATCAGCCCGAGGTTAAGCCCATCGGCCTCGGTGCGCGCGACTCGCTGCGGCTTGAGGCGGGGTTGCCGCTCTATGGCCATGATCTCGACGAGACGACGACGCCGATCGCCGCCGATCTCGGCTTTGCGTTGTCGAAGCGGCGGCGCGAGGAAGGCGGCTTTCCCGGCGCGGAACGTATCCTGCAGGAGCGGGCGGAAGGCGCGATCCTCAAGCGCGTCGGCCTGTTCGTCGACGGGCGCCAGCCGGTGCGCGAAGGCGCGATGGTGGTGGACGGCGAGGGCAGCGAAGTCGGCCGCGTCACCAGCGGCGGCCATTCGCCCAGCCTCGAACGCCCCATCGCCATGGCCTATGTGCCCACGGCCAGCGCTGCGCCCGGCACGGCCGTCAAGGTCGCGCAGCGCGGGAAGATCTTCGACTGCACGGTCACGCCGATGCCGTTTGTTCCTCATCAATATCATCGCAAGGGAGATGCGAAATGAGCCTGTTCTTCACTAACGAGCATGAGTGGATCAGCGTCGAGGGCTCGACCGCGACGGTCGGCATCACCGACTATGCGCAGGCGCAGCTCGGCGACATCGTGTTCGTCGAGATTCCCGCGCCGGGGACCAAGGTCACGAAGGGCGGCGACGCCGCAGTGGTCGAATCAGTCAAGGCCGCGTCGGATGTCTATGCCCCGGTCACAGGCGAAGTCGTCGAGGGCAACGCCGCGCTCGAGGCCGATCCATCGCTGGTCAACAGCGCGCCCGAAGGCGAAGGCTGGTTTTTCAAACTGACGCTCGCCGATCCGGCCGAACTGGATGGCCTGATGGACAAGGCCGCCTACCAGGCGTTTCTGGAAACGCTGTGAGCAAAGGCGCGCCCGACGGCGTGAATGCGGCGTCGCGCTGGGACCCTCGGGACTATGCGCGCAATGCGGCGTTCGTGCCGGCCATGGGCGCGGCCGTGCTCGCCCTGCTCGCACCCCGGCCGGGGGAGACCATCCTCGACCTGGGCTGCGGCGACGGCGTGCTGACCGAAAAGATCATTGCGGCCGGCGCGACGGTCATCGGCGTTGACGCCTCGCCCGAAATGGCGGCGGCGGCGAAAGCGCGAGGGATCGACGCCCGCATCGCGGACGGCCAGGCGCTCGCCTTCGGCTCCATCTTCGATGCGGTGTTCACCAATGCCGTGCTTCACTGGATGCTGGACGCGCAGGGCGTCGCGCGCGGCGTGCTGGCGGCGCTGAAACCCGGCGGGCGCTTCGTGGGCGAGATGGGCGGGGAGGGCAATGTCGCCGCCATCTGGCGAGCCGTCCGCGCCGAGCTGACCGAACGCGGCCATCCCGTCCGCCCGCAGGATACGCACTGGTATCCCTCGGTCGCCGATTTCACCGCCGTTTATGCCGAGGCGGGGTTCGTCGACATCGCCGCGCAGCTCATTCCGCGCCCGACCCCGCTCCCCACGGGCGTTGCCGGATGGGTGCGCACATTCCGTACCGGGTTGATGGACGCCGACGGGATCGACCCGCAAGAGCAGGCCGAGATCGCCGACGCCGTCGAACGCCGCCTTGAATCCGAGCTTCGTCAGCCCGACGGTAGCTGGGTCGCTGATTATGTCCGCCTGAGATTCACGATGAGAAAGCCGCTCTGACCATGCGCTATTTGCCTCTTACCGACACCGATCGCGGCGCGATGCTGCAGACCATCGGCGCGCATTCGATCGACGACCTGTTCGTCGATGTGCCCGCCGAGGCGCATCTGGCCGTTCCCATCGAAGGCTTGCCGCTGCGCGCGACCGAGCTTGAGGTCGAACGCCACCTGACCGCGATGGCGCGCCGCAACACCGTTGCGGGCGAAGTGCCGTTCTTCCTGGGGGCAGGGGCTTACCGCCACCACGTCCCGGCGACCGTCGATCACATCATCCAGCGCGGCGAGTTCCTCACCGCCTACACGCCCTACCAGCCCGAAATCGCGCAGGGCACGCTGCAGATGCTGTTCGAGTTCCAGACGCAGGTTGCGCGTCTGTTCGGCTGCGACGTGGCGAACGCATCGATGTACGACGGCTCGACCGCGTGCTGGGAAGCGATCACTATGGCGCGCCGCATCACGCGCCGCGGCAAGGCGCTGATCTCGACCGGGCTTCACCCCCATTATGTCAGCGTCGCCGAGACGATGGCCAAGTTCACCGGCGACGATCTGCGCGTCGGCGCGCCGTCGCTCGAACCCGCAACGGACATTCCCGATCTGCTCGACGCGGTCGATGGCGACACGAGCTGCGTCGTCGTTCAATATCCCGACATTCTCGGTCGCATCGCCGATCTGTCCGATCTCGCGGCGCGCGTGCACGAAAAGGGCGCGCTGCTCATCGCCGTCGTCACCGAACCCGTGGCGTTGGGCGCGATCCGCTCGCCCGGCGAAATGGGCGCGGATATCGTCGTCGGCGAAGGCCAGTCGCTCGGCGTCGGCCTCCAGTTCGGCGGCCCTTATGTCGGCCTGTTCGCCTGCAAGGAGAAGTTCGTCCGTCAGATGCCCGGCCGACTCTGCGGCGAGACCGTGGACGCCGAGGGCAAGCGCGGTTTCGTTCTTACCCTGTCGACGCGCGAGCAGCATATCCGCCGCGAAAAGGCGACGTCGAACATCTGCACCAATTCGGGCCTGTGCGCGCTCGCCTTCTCGATCCACATGACCTTGCTGGGCGAGAAGGGGCTGCGCGAGCTGGCCACGCTCAATCATGCGCTCGCCGTCATGGCGGCGGACCGGCTGACGAAGGCGCCGGGGGTCGAGCTGGTCAACGAAGGCTTCTTCAACGAGTTCACGCTGCGCCTGTCGAAGGAGGCGCGCCCCGTCGTCCGCGCGCTCGCCGATCGCGGCATTCTACCCGGCGTGTCGCTTGGCCGCCTCTATCCGGGCGCCGATGCGCTCGCCAACGGACTGATCGTCGCCGTCACGGAGACGACGACGAAGGCCGATATCGAAACGCTTGCCACCGCGCTTGAGGAGATCCTGGCATGACGATCAACCAGAGCGGCTGGCGCCCCGAGCGCCCCGAAGGCGAAACCCCCGCAGCAGCCGCAGCCACCTTCACCGGCAACCGCGCGCTGATGCTTGAGGAAGCGCTGATTTTCGAGATTGGCGATAGCGAAACGACGGGCGTCGATTTCCCGGCATTGCCTGCGTTGGATGAAGGCGCGAACCGCCTCGGCTATCTCGCGCGCAGCACGCAGATCGGTTTGCCCGGCCTGTCGGAGCCGGAGGCGATCCGCCACTATACGCGGCTGTCGCGCCAGAATTATGCGATCGACCTCGGCCTCTTCCCGCTCGGCTCGTGCACGATGAAGCATAATCCGCGCCTTAACGAGAAGATGGCGCGCCTGCCGGGCTTCGCCGACATTCACCCGCTCCAGCCCGCCGATACGGTGCAGGGCGCGCTCGCGGTCATCAACGAGCTGGCGGTGTGGCTGATCAGGCTCACCGGCATGCACGGCGTCGCGATGACGCCCAAGGCGGGCGCGCATGGCGAACTGTGCGGCATCCTCTGCATCAAGGCCGCGCTCGAGGCGAAGGGCGAAGGGCATCGCAAGATCCTGCTCGTCCCCGAAAGCGCGCACGGCACCAATCCCGCCACCGCCGCGTTCGCCGGCTATAGCGTCGAGGCGATCCCCGCCACGCCCGAAGGCCGCGTCGATCTGGAAGCGATCAAGGCGCGCCTCGGGCCGGACATCGCCGGGGTGATGATTACCAATCCCAACACCTGCGGCCTGTTCGAGCGCGACATGAAGGCGATCTCGGACGCGGTTCACGCGGCGGGCGGCTACGTCTATTGCGACGGCGCCAATTTCAACGCGATCGTCGGGCGCGTCCGCCCCGGCGATCTCGGCATCGATGCGATGCACATCAACCTGCACAAGACCTTCTCGACCCCGCATGGCGGCGGCGGCCCCGGCTCCGGCCCGGTCGTGCTGTCGGAAGCGCTGTCGCCCTATGGCCCGCTGCCTTTCACCGAGCGCCACGCCGACGGCCATATAACGCTGGTCGAGGAAGAGACGGTGGGCGATCGCCATCCCGACAGCTTCGGGCGCATGACGGCCTTCCACGGCCAGATGGGCATGTTCACCCGCGCGCTCGCCTATATCCTCAGCCACGGCGCCGATGGCCTGCGCCAGGCGAGCGGCGATGCGGTGCTCAACGCCAATTACATTCTCCGTTCGCTCGAGGATGTGCTCGATGCGCCCTTCGCGGCCTCGGGCCCGTGCATGCACGAGGCGCTGTTCAGCGACGAGGGCTTCCCTGAAGGCTTCTCGACGCTCGACGTGGCGAAGGGGCTGATCGACGAGGGCTTCCACCCGATGACGGTCTATTTCCCGCTCGTCGTCCACGGATCGATGCTCGTCGAGCCGACCGAGACCGAGAGCAAGGCCGCGCTCGATCAGTTCATCGGCGCGCTGCGCTCGGTGGCCGGGCGCGCCAAGGCCGCCGATCCCGCGCTCAAGGCCGCGCCGCATTTCGCGCCGCGCCGCCGGCTGGACGAGACGCTCGCCGCGCGCAAGCCGATCCTCGTCTGGAAGGAAGCGGATCTGCCCCAGGCGGCCGAATAAGCGCCGCCTTCACGCGCCGATAGCTCAGCTTGCTGGACATCTGGTCCAGCAGGCGTAATGACGCGCGCACATGATTGGAGTGGACGATGGGTTATCGTGTCGTAGTCGCGGGCGCCACCGGCAATGTCGGGCGCGAAATGCTGAACATCCTTGCCGAGCGTGAGTTTCCGCTCGACGATATTGCGGTGCTCGCATCCGCCCGCTCGACCGGCGACGAGATTGAGTTCGGCGAGACCGGCAAAATGCTCAAGGTCAAGAACATCGAGCATTTCGACTGGAAAGGCTGGGACATCGCGCTCTTCGCAATCGGATCGGAAGCGACGGCGATCTATGCGCCCATCGCCGCCGCCGCCGGCTGCACGGTGATCGACAATTCGTCGCTTTACCGCATGGATCCCGATGTGCCGCTGATCGTGCCCGAGGTGAACCCCGAGGCGATCGACGGTTATGTGAAGAAGAACATCATCGCCAACCCCAACTGCTCGACCGCGCAGATGGTCGTCGCGCTGAAGCCGCTCCACGATGCGGCGAAGATCAAGCGCGTCGTCGTCTCGACCTACCAGTCGGTCTCGGGCGCGGGCAAGGCGGGGATGGACGAGCTGTTTGAACAGTCGCGCAACATCTTCGTCGGCGATCAGGTCGAACCGCACAAGTTCACCAAGCAGATCGCCTTCAACGTGATCCCGCACATCGACAAGTTCCTCGACGACGGCTTCACCAAGGAAGAGTGGAAGATGGTCGTCGAGACCAAGAAGATCCTCGATCCCAAGGTGAAGGTGGTCGCCACCTGCGTGCGAGTGCCGGTGTTCGTCGGTCATTCGGAAGCGATCAATATCGAGTTCGAGGAGGAGATTTCGGCCGAGGACGCGCAGAAGATCCTCCGTGAGGCGCCGGGCGTCATGCTCGTCGACAAGCGCGAGGATGGCGGCTACGTCACCCCGATCGAATGCGTCGGCGATTTCGCGACCTTCGTCAGCCGCGTGCGCGAGGATCCGACGGTCGACAGCGGCCTCGTTCTCTGGTGCGTCAGCGACAATCTGCGCAAGGGCGCGGCGCTCAACGCCGTCCAGATCGCCGAACTGCTCGGTCGCCGCCACCTGAAGAAGGCGGCCTGAGATCATGGGTATGCAGGCCGACCTCTTCTGGTCGTTCCGCAGCCCTTATTCCTATCTCGCGATGGGCCGCTACCGCGATCTCGTCGATCGTTATGATCTCGAGATCGCGCTGCGGCCCGTCTATCCGCTTGCGGTGCGCGAACCGAGCTTCTTCGAGCGCAACCACCCGAACTGGCTGCGCTACACCTTCATGGATGTCCGTCGGCTCGCCGAACATCATGGCGTCGCGATGGCGCCGCCCAATCCCGATCCCATCGTCCAGAATATCGCCACGCGCGAGATCGCGGCAGACCAGCCCTATATCTACCGTCTCGTTCGCCTCGGCCAGGCGGCGGCGCGGCGGGGCAGGGGCTTCGCCTTTGCGGACGAGGTCTCGACGCTGATCTGGGGCGGCACTGCGGGTTGGCATGAGGGCGACCATCTCGCGCGGGCGGCCGAACGCGCGGGCCTCGATCTTGCTGAACTGGACGCCGAAGCGCTGGCCGAGCCCGAGGCGCTCGATGCCGAAGTCGCGGCCAATCAGGCGGCGCTGGAAGCGTCGGGCCATTGGGGCGTGCCGACGCTGGTCTTTAACGGCGAACCCTTTTTCGGGCAGGACCGCATCGATCTCGCACGCTGGCGCATGGAGCAGTCAGGCCTGACCGTACGGGCCTGACCGTACGGGCCTGACCCGCACGGGCCTGAGACGCTCGCGCCCGCTCGCCCTGC
>QFNN01000102.1 GCA_003240855.1 Sphingomonas sanxanigenens | reverse complement strand
ATCGCCCCGTCGATCATCGCGACCAGATCGGGATCGAGCGCGCGATAATCGCCGATCACTTTCAGCCGCACCCCGGCCTTCGCCAGTTCGTCGATATCGGCGAGGATGAAGCGGCGGAGCAAGCCCATCAGATCGGCGATCTCGCTCGCCGGGCGCCGCCAGTTCTCCGACGAGAAGGCGTAGAGCGTCAGCACCTCGATGCCGAGGTCGCCCGCCGCGCGCACGACGTTACGCGCCGCTTCGACACCCTTGCGGTGCCCAGCGACGCGCGGCAGGTGCCGCGCCTTCGCCCAGCGACCATTGCCGTCCATGATGATCGCCACGTGGCGCGGCGCGCCGGCGCCCCCGCCCGTCGCCGCCGGCTCAAGGCTGGCGCGTGCGATCGTCACTTGTTGAGGATTTCCTTTTCCTTCGCCGCCGCCGCCGCATCGATGTCGGCGATCGTCGAATCGGTCAGTTTCTGAACCTCATTCTCGTGGCGCTTGCGCTCGTCCTCGCTCAGCAGGCCCTTCTTTTCGTCGGCCTTGAGCGCATCATTGCCGTCGCGGCGGACGTTGCGCACCGCGATGCGCGCCTTTTCGGCATATTGGTTGACGAGCTTGGCCAGTTCCTTGCGGCGCTCCTCGGTCAGATCGGGGATCGGCAGGCGGACATTCTGCCCGTCGACGATCGGATTGAGGCCGAGCCCGGCCGAACGGATCGCCTTGTCGACCGGACCGACATTGGACTTGTCCCACACTTGCACCGAAAGCATGCGCGGTTCGGGCGCCGAAACCGTCGCAACCTGATTGAGCGGCATGTGCGCGCCATAGACCTCGACGGTCACCGGATCGAGCAGCGATGTGCTCGCGCGGCCGGTGCGCAGGCCACCCAGATCATGCTTCAGCGACTCCGTGGCGCCGGCCATGCGGCGCTCAAGATCGGCCTTGTCATATGCGGCCATATTATCTCTCCTCGCTATTCTGAACGATCGTGGCGGTGCCGTCGCCTTTCAGCACGCGCAGCAGATTGCCCTGCTCGCGAATGTTGAAAACGACGATCGGGATGTCGTTGTCGCGGCAGAGCGCGACGGCGCTGGCATCCATCACCTTCAGATCGTCTGACAAAACCTTGTTGAAAGTGACTGTATCGTAACGCTTTGCGGACTTCACCTTCTTCGGATCGGCATCATAGACGCCGTCGACCGAAGTGCCCTTGAACAGCGCATCGCAGTTCATTTCGGCGGCGCGCAGCGCGGCGGCGCTGTCGGTGGTGAAATAGGGGTTTCCGGTGCCGGCGGCGAAGATCACGATCCGCCCCTTCTCCATGTGACGTTCTGCGCGCCGGCGGATGAAGGGTTCGCACACGGTCGACATCGGGATGGCGGACTGGACGCGCGTGTCGACGCCGATCTGTTCGAGCGCGTTCTGCACCGCGAGCGCGTTCATCACCGTCGCGAGCATGCCCATATAATCGGCGCTGGTGCGCTCAAAGCCCTTGGCCGCCGCCGCCAGCCCGCGGAAGATGTTGCCGCCGCCCACGACGACGCAGAGCTCGTGCCCCGCCGCCTTCGCCTCGGCGATCTCCCCGGCCACGCGTGCAACGGTATCGGGATCGATGCCGAACTGCCCCGACCCCATCAGCACCTCGCCCGACAGCTTCAGAAGGACACGATTGAAGCGGGGCTTGCTCATGCGGGGGTATGATCCGATCGAAAAAATAGCGCGCGGACCTTAGTCAGCGCGCGCATCACTGCCAAGAGACTAAGCCCTTTTCCGCGGCTGGCGCGGAAAAGGGCTTGTCCATTGGATCAGGCGGTCGCGTCGGCCTTGATGCCGGCGGTCGCGGCGACTTCGGCAGCGAAGTCGCTCTCGGCCTTCTCGATGCCTTCGCCGAGCTGGAAGCGGACATAGTCCTTCAGCTCGATCGGCGTGCCGGCTTCCTTGGCGGCGGCGGCGATCACGTCCTGAACGGGCGTCTTGTTGTCCATGACGAAGAGCTGGCTGAGCAGCGCAGCTTCCTTCTTGAACTTGGCGATCGCGCCTTCGACCATCTTCTCGACGATGTTGGCGGGCTTGCCCGATTCGGCGGCCTTTTCAGCCGCGATCGCGCGCTCGCGCTCGATCACGACCGGATCCAGACCCTCGGCGTGAAGCGCCTGCGGGCTGGCGGCGGCGATGTGCATCGCGATCTGCTTGCCCAGCCCTTCCAGCGTCGCGGCCGGAGCCTTGCTCTCCAGCGCCACGAGCACGCCGATCTTGCCGAGGCCCGGCGCGGCGGCGTTGTGGACGTAGGAAACGACGGCGCCCTCGGCGACCGCGACGGTGCGGGCGCGGCGCAGGGCCTGCTGCTCGCCGATCGTCGCGATGTTGTTGGTCAGCACGTCGGCCACGCTGCCGCCCTGCGGCATCTGGGCGGCCTTGAGCGCTTCAATATCGTCGCCGGTGGTCAGCGCGATCTGCGTCACGTCGCGGACGAACGCCTGGAACTGCTCGTTCTTGGCGACGAAGTCGGTCTCGCTGTTGACTTCGACCGCAGCGCCCTTGGTGCCGGCGACGGTGACGCCAACCAGACCTTCGGCCGCCGTGCGGCTCGATTTCTTGGCGGCGGCGGCGAGGCCCTTGGTACGCAGCCAGTCGATCGCCGACTCCATGTCGCCCGCGACTTCGGCCAGCGCCTTCTTGCAGTCCATCATGCCCGCGCCGGTGCGCTCGCGCAGTTCCTTGACAATCGCGGCAGTGATCTCCGCCATGATCTGATCCTTTCGCTTATGGGTCGGCGGGCCGGACGCCGTCGCCAGCGCCCTGCCCGCCCAATGTTACGGTCGTGCGAACGCCTCAGGCGTCCGCCGCAGTCTCGGCCAGAGCTTCCTCGGCAACCGGCTCGTCAAGCGCGCCGAGATCGACGCCGCGCGAAGCCTGCGCACCCTGGTTGCCACGGGTCGCCGCCTGCGCGATCGCGTCGCAATAGAGGCGGATGGCGCGGCTGGCGTCGTCGTTCGCCGGGATCGGGAACGCGATGCCGTCGGGGCTGACGTTCGAGTCGAGGATGGCGACGACGGGGATGCCAAGCGTGTTGGCTTCCTTGATCGCCAGCTCTTCCTTGTTGGCGTCGATCACGAACATCACGTCCGGGATGCCGCCCATGTCGCGGATGCCGCCGAGCGAAAGCTCGAACTTGTCGCGCTCACGGGTGAGCTGGAGCACTTCCTTCTTGGTGAGGCCGTGCGTGTCGCCCGCCAGTTGCTCCTCAAGCGCCTTGAAGCGCTTGATCGAGTTGCTGATGGTTTTCCAGTTGGTGAGCATGCCGCCCAGCCAGCGGTGGTTGACATAGTGCTGGCCGGCGCGGCGCGCGGCCTCGGCGATCGGCTCCTGCGCCTGGCGCTTGGTGCCGACGAACAGCACCTTGCCGCCGGCCGCCACGGTCTGCGACACGAAGTCGAGCGAGCGCGCGAAGAGCGGCACGGTCTGCGACAGGTCGAGAATATGGATGCCGTTGCGCTCGCCGAAGATGTAAGGCTTCATCTTCGGGTTCCAGCGATGCGTCTGGTGGCCGAAATGCGCGCCCGCTTCGAGCAACGCCTGCAGAGAGACGGTGGGAGCCGCCATAATTAAATCTCCTTACCCGGTTGAACCTCTGGAAGGCAGTGACCGGACAATGCCCGGCACCGGTATGTGCGCCTTCCATGCGGAATGGCGGCGCAGCTAGCGACTTCACGGCCGAAAATCAAGGGCGGCGTAGCCAGGGCGCGGGCGCAGCGCGTGCTCCCGCCTGAAAGAGCCGCGAGTCTGCGGCCCGACGCCCGACGCTTGACATAGGAACAAACAGAGAACATATGTTCGCCAACTACAGGGAAACGGGGGTTCCGATGCTCGTCATTCTTTCGTCCATGATGTTCGTCGCCGCATTCTTCGCCGCCGTCGCGGTTCTTGCGCACAGCTTTGCGAGCGAAGGTGCGCGCATATTCGCGCTGCTCCGTTCGGGCGGAATGATCGCGGCTCCGGCGCCTGAAGCGATCCTGCGGCCTCGCGTCGCCCGTCCCCGCGCGGCGGTCGTCAGCCGGGCTAGGCCGGCTGCGACGCTGCGCGCAGCCGCCTGACGCGGGCATAGCTGCGGATGCTGAACGGGATCGCCGCGATATAGGCGATCGAGATCACGCTGAGCGTTGCCCAGGGCGCGCTGAGCAGGGCCGCACCCAGCAGGGCGACCAGCGCCAGCGCCTCGAAACGGATGTTCCGCCGCAGCCGCAGCGACGTCCAGCTATAGGTCGCCACGCTGGAGATCATCAGGAAGGCGATCAGCGCCATCCAGGGGGCCGTGACCAGCGGCGAGCGGAGGATGTCCAGCCCTGTCGCCAGCCACAGGAAGATGGGGAGCAGCGCCAGCCCCGCCCCGCTCGGCGCCGGAACGCCGGTAAGGAAGCCCGCCGACTTGTGCGGCTGTTCGGTCGCGTCGATCTGGGCGTTGAAGCGCGCGAGGCGCAGCGCGCAGCAGGCGGCGTGCATCAGTGCGATCACCCAGCCGAACTGAGGCAGGTTCTGGAGCGACCAGAGGAACAGGATCACCGAAGGCGCGACGCCGAAGGCCACCACGTCCGACAGCGAATCGAGCTCGGCGCCAAAGCGGCTTTCGCCCTTCAGCATCCGGGCGATGCGCCCGTCCATCCCGTCGAGGATGCCCGCGACGACCACGGCGGCGACGGCCTTCTCCCAATCGCCGCCGATCGCGAATCGGACGCCGGTCAGCCCCGTGCACAGCGCCAGCGCGGTGACGGCGTTGGGGGCGACGGCGCGCAGGGGAATGCCGCGGCGCGGCCGATCGATCGGCGTCTGCTTCACGCCGCGCTCACTGCTGGACCGCGACGGCGCCATGGTCGTTTCCGATCACGGCGAGCACGGTTTCGCCCGCTACGGTGCGCTGGCCGAGCGCGACGCGCGGCGCGGTTCCGGCGGGAAGATAGACATCGACGCGGCTGCCGAAGCGGATGAGGCCGACGCGCTCGCCCGCCGTCACCACGTCGCCGGGCTTGACGAACGGCACGATGCGCCGCGCGACCAGCCCGGCGATCTGGGTGAAGCCGATGCGCAGCCCGTCGCCGCGTTCGACCAGGATATGCTGGCGCTCATTATCCTCGCTCGCCTTGTCGAGATCGGCGTTGATGAACTTGCCGGGAATATAGGCGATGGCGCGGACCGTGCCCGCGATCGGGCTGCGGTTCACATGCACGTCGAACACGCTCATGAAGATCGAGACGCGGGTCAGCGGCCCTTCCCCCAGCCCCGGATCGCCCGCCATTTCGCGCGGCGGCGGCACGGCCTGGATCAGCGTGACCAACCCGTCTGCGGGCGCGACGATCAGATCGTCGCCCTGCGGCACGGCGCGCACGGGATCACGGAAGAAGGCGGCCACCCACAGAGTGACGCCCGCCATCGGCCACGCCAGCACGCTCCAGCCCAGAAGGGCGAAGAGCGCGCAGATCGCGGCCGCGATGAGGATGAACTTGCGCCCCTCCGGGTGAACCGAAGGAAAGCGCCATTTGACGGTCGGGCTGCTGACCGAAGGCTTGTCTAGCGATGACATGATGCCCTCTTTACGCGGCGATGCACATATAGACAACGTGCCCCGGTTGATCGTTGCGGCCAGCGCGCCTAGGAGCGTCGCGAACCCTCCCCAGAAGAAAGCCCGAGGCTCATGGCAAAGATCAAGGTGAAGAACCCGGTCGTCGAACTTGATGGCGACGAAATGACGCGCATCATCTGGCAGTGGATCCGCGAACGGCTGATCCTGCCCTATCTCGACATCGATCTTCGCTATTACGATCTCGGCATGGAAGAGCGCGACCGCACCGACGACAAGGTCACCGTCGACTCGGCCCGCGCGATCAAGGAGTTCGGCGTCGGCGTGAAGTGCGCCACGATCACCCCGGACGAAGCCCGCGTGGCGGAGTTCGGCCTCAAGAAGATGTGGAAATCGCCCAACGGCACGATCCGCAACATCCTTGGCGGCGTCGTGTTCCGCGAACCGATCGTGATCGACAACGTCCCCCGCCTTGTTCCCGGCTGGACCGATCCGATCGTCGTCGGCCGCCACGCCTTCGGCGACCAGTATCGCGCCACTGACTTCCGCGTCCCCGGCCCCGGCAAGCTGCGCCTCGTGTTCGAGGGCGACGACGGTACGGTGATCGACGAGGAAGTGTTTCAGTATCCGTCGTCGGGCGTGGCGCTGGCCATGTACAATCTCGACGACTCGATTCGCGATTTCGCGCGCGCCTCGCTCAACTATGGCCTGATGCGCGAATGGCCGGTCTATCTCTCGACCAAGAACACCATCCTCAAGGCCTATGACGGCCGCTTCAAGGATCTGTTCGCCGAAATCTACCAGAATGAGTTCAAGGCGCAGTTCGAGAAGGTCGGCATCGTTTACGAACATCGCCTGATCGACGACATGGTGGCTTCCGCGCTCAAGTGGAGCGGCAAGTTCGTGTGGGCGTGCAAGAATTACGACGGCGACGTGCAGTCGGATCAGGTCGCGCAGGGCTTCGGCTCGCTCGGCCTGATGACTTCGGTTCTGCTCAGCCCCGACGGCAAGACGGTGGAAGCCGAAGCCGCGCACGGCACGGTCACGCGCCATTATCGCCAGCATCAGCAGGGCAAGGCGACCTCGACCAACCCGATCGCGTCGATCTTCGCCTGGACCGGCGGCCTCAAATATCGTGGCCGCTTCGACGACACGCCCGATGTCGTCCGCTTCGCCGAAACGCTCGAGCGCGTCTGCGTCGAGACGGTCGAGCAGGGCCAGATGACGAAGGATCTCGCGATCCTCATCGGCCCCGAGCAGGCGTGGATGACCACCGAGCAGTTCTTCGAGGCGATCCGCGTCAACCTCGAAACGGCGATGGGCGACTGGAAATAACCGCCTGAACCCAATTGGCATGCGCCGGCCCCGGCATGTCCGGGGCCGGCATTTTTTGTGCCTGCGGGGGTGGCATTGATCGTTCCGCCTCGGCCATAGAGCGTTCATGGCTCTTTCGATCAGCACACCGGCTTTCAGCGACGCACTCGTTATCCTGGGCGCGGCGGGGCTCGTCATCCCGACATTCGCGCGTTTCCGTATCAATCCCGTCATCGGTTTCATCCTCGTCGGCGTTCTCGCCGGCCCGATGGGGCTGGGGTCGCTGGTCTCGCAGGCGCCCTGGCTCTATTATTTCACGATCAGCGACCCGCATTCGATCGAGGGTTTCGCCGAACTTGGCATCGTCCTGCTGCTGTTCTCGATCGGGCTTGAACTGTCCTTCCAGCGCCTTTGGGCGATGCGCGCGCAAGTATTTGGCGTGGGCGCCGCAGAGTTGATCGGATCGGCCGTGATCATCGCGGTCATTCTCATCACGTTCTTCGGGATAAGCTGGACGGGAGCGACGGGGCTCGGGCTTGCGCTTTCGCTTTCCTCGACCGCGCTGGTCCTTCCCATCGTCGGGACGGCCGGCCCTGTCGGGCGCCTCGCCTTCGCGATGCTGCTGTTCGAGGATCTCGCGCTGGTGCCGATCATCTTCGGCCTTGGCGCAATCGCCCCCAACGCCACCGGCGGGATCGACGCGCTGGTCAGGACATTGTGGATGAGCGGGATCGCGATCGTCGTGATGCTCGTCGCCGGGCGGCTGTTGCTGCCGCGCATCTTCGGCCAGGCCGCGCGGACCAAAAGCCCTGAGCTGTTCCTCGCCACCAGCCTGCTCGTCGTTATCGTCGCCAGCACGGTGACATCGGCGACGGGATTGTCGCCCATCGTCGGCGCCCTGCTTGCCGGCATCCTGATCGCCGAGACCGAATATCATGACGAGGTCGAGGTCACGACTGCGCCGTTCAAGGGGCTGGCGCTCGGGGTGTTCCTGATCACCGTCGGCATGAGCATCGATCTGCGCTTCCTGATCGATCATGCCGCGCAGATGGCCGCAGCGGTGGTCGGCGTGGTGATCGTCAAATCGATCGTGACCGCCGCCTTGCTCCGGATCAGCGGCGCGCGGCGCGGCGTCTCGATCGAAACGGCGGTGTTGATGTCCTCGCCCTCGGAAACCACGCTGATCGTGCTCGGCGTGGCGACGCAGGGCGGCCTCATCAACCCCGCCGACGCCAATTTCTGGCAGGTGGTGACGGCGATCGGGCTGACCATCACCCCCCTGCTCGCACGCATCGGCCGCGATGTCTCACGGCGGGTCGAGATGAAGGAAGCCCCCGATGCAGAGGTGTTGCCCGATATTCACGATGCGCCGGGCACGGTGATTCTGGGCTTCGGCCGCGTCGGACGCCTGGTCGCCGACATGCTGCGCAATCACGGGAAGAAGTTTGTCGCGATCGAGGCCGATGTCGATGTCGTCGCGCAGGCGCGGCGCGAAGGCTACCCGGTGCTGTTCGGCGACGTCTCGCATTCGGAGTTGCTCGACAAGCTCAATCTCGGCCGCGCCGACGCACTCGTCCTCACCATGGATCAGCCCGCGCTGTCTGTGCGCATCGTTCGCAAGGTGCGGGGCTGGGTGCCTGGGCTGACCATCGTCTCGCGCGCGCGCGACACCGATCATGCGGCGCAGCTCTACAAGGCAGGCGCGACCGATGCGGTGCCCGAAACGCTGGAAGCCTCGCTCCAGCTATCGGAGACGGTTCTGGTCGAACTGGGCGTGGCGATGGGGCCGCTGATCGCCTCGATCCATCAGGTCCGCGACGACCTTCGCCAGACGATGAAGGAATCCGCCGACCTCGATCACACGCCGAAGCTGGCGCGGACGCGGCTGCGCGATCTGGAAGCCTGACCTATCCCGTCATTGCGAGCCTAGCCAAGCAATCCAGGATGTCCGACATCGCGCTGGTTTGCTTCGCTTCGCTGGCAACGACTACCTGTTCCTGCCGCTCGCCAGCGCCCGGGGCTACGAAAAAAACTCAGGCGGCGACGGATTCGGCTTCCAGCGCAGCGCGGATCACGGCGATGGCTTCTGCCGCCTTCGCGCCATCCGGGCCGCCGCCCTGCGCCATGTCGGGACGGCCGCCGCCGCCCTGCCCGCCCAGCACGGCGACCGCGCAGCGCAGCAGCGTGACGGCGTCGCGCCGCCCCTTGAGATCATCAGTGACGCCGACCGCAATGGAGGCGCGGCCTTCGTTGACCGCGATCAGCGCCACCACGCCGGATCCGACGCGCGCCTTGAGCTCGTCGACCGCGCCGCGCAGCCCCTTTGGGTCGAGGCCGTCGACGATCTGGCCGATGAAGCCATGGCCGCCGATCTGCTCGGGCGCAGCCGCATCGGCCTTGCCGCCGCCCAGCGCGGCGGCTTTCTTCGCCTCGGCCAGTTCGCGCTCCAGCCGCTTGCGATCCTCGATCAGCGCGGCGACGCGCGCCGGCACTTCGTCGGGCGATGCCTTGAGCGCCGCCGCCGCCTCGCGCAGCCGTTCGTCGCGCGCGTTCAGCCAGTTGCGCGCCGCCTCGCCGGTCAGCGCCTCGATCCGGCGCACGCCGCTCGACACCGCGCTTTCGGAGATGATCTTGAACAGCGCGATATCGCCCAGCGCATTCACATGGGTGCCGCCGCACAGCTCGACCGAATAGGGATCGTCGCCTTCGACGCCCATCGAGAGCACGCGCACTTCGTCGCCATATTTCTCGCCGAACAGCGCGAGTGCGCCAGCCTCGACCGCCGCCTCGGGCGTCATCAGCCGCGTCGTCACCGCTTCGTTGCTGCGGATCTGCGCGTTCACGTCGGCTTCGACCGCCGCGATCTGCTCTGGCGTTAGCGCCGAGGGGTGCGAGAAGTCGAAACGCAGGCGATCGGGCGCAACGAGGCTGCCCTTCTGCGTCACATGCCCGCCCAGCCGCTCGCGCAGCGCCGCGTGAAGCAGGTGCGTCGCGCTGTGATTGGCGCGAAGCTGGGCGCGGCGGACCTTGTCGATCGCCAGATGCACCGTGTCGCCGACGCGGACGGCGCCCGCCTCGATCCTGCCCTGATGCGCGTGGAGGCGCCCCAGCGGCTTCGACGTATCCTCGACGACGATGCGCAGCCCGCCGTCATTGTCGATGACGCCGCTGTCGCCCATCTGGCCGCCTGATTCGCCGTAGAAAGGCGTCTGGTTGGTGAGGATGACGACCGCATCGCCCGCATTCGCGCTGTCGACGCGCGCGCCGTCCTTGACGATCGCGACAACCTGACCTTCGCCTTCGCTCGAAACGTAGCCGGTGAACTCCGTGCCGCCATGCTCCTCGGCAATGTCGAACCAGACATCTTCCGAAGCCTTGGCGCCCGATCCCTTCCACGCCGCGCGCGCCGCCGCCTTCTGCTCGGCCATCGCCGCATCAAAGCCCGCGCGATCGACGCCGAAGCCCTGCGCACGCAGCGCATCCTCGGTCAGGTCATAGGGAAAGCCGAACGTGTCGTAGAGCTTGAACGCCGTGCCGCCGGGCAGCACGTCGCCCGCCTTCATGCTCCCCGTCGCCTCGTCGAGCAGGCGCAGGCCGTTGGCGAGCGTCTGGCGGAAGCGCGTTTCCTCCTGCAGCAGCGTCGCCTCGATCAGCGGCTGGGCGCGGATCAGCTCGGGATAGGCGACGCCCATCTCGGCGATCAGCGCGGGCACCAGCCGGTGCATCAGCGGATCCTTCGCGCCCAGCAGGTGCGCGTGACGCATCGCGCGGCGCATGATGCGGCGGAGCACATAGCCGCGCCCTTCGTTCGCCGGCATCACGCCGTCGGCGACGAGGAAGCCCGACGAGCGCAGATGATCGGCGATCACCCTGTGGCTCGCCTTGTGGTCGC
>QFNN01000101.1 GCA_003240855.1 Sphingomonas sanxanigenens | reverse complement strand
TCGGCGCGTTCGGCGCGATCGGGCAGGCGAACATCAAGCGTCTGCTTGCCTATTCGTCGATCAACAATGTCGGCTTCGCGCTGGTCGGTCTTGCCGCGGGCACCCCTGAGGGCGCGGCCGCGACGATGACCTACATGGCGATCTATGTCGCAATGACGCTGGGCAGCTTCCTTGTCGTGCTCCAGATGCGCGATGCCGAGGGGCGTCCTGTCGAGACGATCGCGAGCCTGTCGGGTCTGTCGCAGTCGCGGCCGGGGCTTGCCCTTGCCCTTGCCATCTTCATGTTCTCGCTCGCCGGCATCCCGCCGCTGCTCGGCTTCTATGCCAAGTTCGTGGTGTTTGATGCGGCCGTCGCGGCTGGTTACTGGCCGCTGGCCGCGATCGGTATCGCGGCCTCGGTGATCGGCGCCTTCTATTATCTGAAGGTCGTGAAAACCATGTACTTCGACGATGCGGCGACCCCTTATGCGGCGTCGGAAAGCAGGATCGAATATGTGCTGCTCGCGGTCTGCGCGCTCATCGTGTCGCCGCTCGGCTATTTCCTGATCCCGACGCTCGGCGGCGTATCGCAACTCGCCGCGAAGGCGCTCTTCTGATCAGCATCCGGACGGTTGCCGAGACTGCCTCGACCAACCTGGACATGATTGCCCTCGCCGCCGATGGGGCTGGCGAGGGCACATGGCTTCGCGCCGAACGGCAGACTGCAGGCAGGGGGCGGTTGGGGCGCGACTGGGCATCTCCGCCTGGCAATCTCTACGCCAGCACGCTGGTGCGGCTGCGGCCCGGCGATCCGCCCGCCGCAACGCTCGCCTTCGTGGCTGCGGTTGCGCTCGACGAGGTCGTGTCGGCCTATGCCGATCCGGCATCGCTGCTACTGAAATGGCCCAATGACCTGATGCTCGATGGAGCCAAATTGTCAGGCATATTGCTCGAACGCAGCAGCGAGGTCGTCGTGATCGGCATAGGCGTCAATCTGGCGACGCACCCAACGCTGGGCGATCGCAAGACGAGCAGCCTGGCCGGCGCCGGCTTCGGTGCGCCCGATCCGGGGTTGTTCCTCGCCGATCTGGCGGAGGCCGTCGAACGCTGGCTGACGATCTGGCGGCGCGGGCTGGGCGCGGTGCTGGCGCGCTGGCAGGATCGCGCACATCCGCGGGGGACTGCGCTTACGGTGCGCCTGCCCGGCGGATGCGAACGCGAAGGTTTGTTCGACGGGCTTGACGCCGATGGCGCGCTCAGGCTCCGTCTGGCCGGCGGCGAGATCGAAACGATCCACGCCGGCGACGTGTTCATGGTTTGAGGGGGACCGCCGATGCTGCTTGTGATCGACGCAGGGAATACCAACGTCGTCTTTGCGCTGTTCGACGGGGACGCGATCAAGGCGCGCTGGCGCATCGCAACCGACCCGCGCCGTACGGCCGACGAATATGCGGTGTGGCTGCACCAGTTGCTGCTGCTTGAAGGCCTGTCGCGTGATGTGGTGGGAGCGGTGGTGATCGGCACGGTGGTGCCGCGCGCGCTCCACAATCTCGAAGTGCTGGCCAGCAAATATTTTGGCGTCGAGGCTGAAGTCGCGGGGCGCGGCGCGCTTGGCTGGGGCATAAAGCTCGACGTGGTCGAGCCCGAGACGGTGGGCGCGGACCGCGTGCTGAATGCCATTTCCGCCCATGCCCAGCATAGGGGCGACCTGATCGTCATAGATTTCGGCACCGCGACGACGTTCGACGTGGTGGATTATGACGGCGCCTACAAGGGCGGGGTGATTGCGCCGGGGCTCAACCTCTCGCTGGACGCGCTGGTCGCCGCCGCCGCGAAGCTTCCGCGCATCGCGATCGAGGCGCCGGCCGACAATTCGGTCATTGGCCGCACCACCGAGGATCAGATGCTGATCGGCATCTACTGGGGCTATGTGGCGATGATGGAAGGCATGACCCAGCGGATCAAGGCCGAGATCGGCCGCCCCGCGAAGGTCGTCGCCACCGGCGGTCTGGCCGTGCTGTTCGACGATCACACCGATCTGTTCGACGCGGTCGACCCCGACCTGACGATCAGGGGGCTGGCGATGCTTTACGCCCGCGCCCATATGAAGGCCTGAATCCGCGCGTTCTGATTTGCGCGCCGTAATATGAAAGTTTGGGATGACGCCCGGTAAAGAACTGATTTTTCTCGCCCTTGGCGGCTCGGGCGAGATTGGCATGAACGTCAATCTCTATGGCTGCGAAGGCAAATGGGTGATGGTTGACTGTGGCCTTACCTTCGCCGACCCCGGTTATCCGGGCGTCGAGCTGATCCTGCCCGATCTGGCCTTTATCGAGGAGCGCGCTGACGATCTGCTCGGCATCGTCCTGACTCACGGGCATGAGGACCATATCGGTGCGTTGCCCTATCTTACCGCCGATCTTGGCGTGCCGCTCTACGCCACGCCTTTCACTGCCGGGCTGATCCGTGGCAAGCTGGAGGAAGAGGGGATCGCCGACAAGGTGACGCTCAATGTCATCGAGAATGAAGGCAGCTTCGCGCTCGGCCCCTTTGGCTTTCGTTATGTGCCGCTGGCGCATTCGATCCCCGAGGGCAATGCGGTGCTGATCGACACGCCCTATGGGCGCATCTTCCATACAGGCGACTGGAAGCTGGACGAGGAGCCTCTGCTCGGCACTCCCTCAACCGCCGCCGAGCTGGAAGCGATCGGCGATGCGGGCGTGCTCGCGCTGGTCGGCGATTCGACCAATGTGTTCAATGAAGATGCGTCGGGTTCCGAAGCCGCGGTCCGCGAGGGGCTGGACGGGGTGATCGCGGGCGCCAAGGGGCGTGTGCTCGTCACCACCTTCGCGTCGAACGCGGCGCGGCTGCAGACGCTGGGCGAAGTCGCGCGCGATACGGGGCGGCGCATCTGCGTCGCGGGGCGCTCGCTCGACCGCATCCTGCGCGTCGCCAGGAGCGTCGGCTACCTGAAGGATTTTCCGGCGCCTGTCGATTTCGACGAGGCTATGCGTCTGCCGCCGCATGAAGTGATGATCGTCGCGACAGGCGGGCAAGGCGAAGCGCGCGCCGCGCTGTCGCGGATTGCGATGGGGCAGCACCAGATAAAGCTTTCGGCCGGCGACCTCGTCGTCTTTTCGTCGAAGCAGATACCGGGCAACGAGATCGCGATCGGGCGCATCCAGAATGCGCTGGCCAGCGCAGGCATCCAGATGATCACCGATCGTCAGGCGCACGTCCACGTCTCGGGGCACCCCGGGCGTCCCGAACTGGCGCTGATGTACAAGTGGATCCGGCCGCGCATCGTGCTGCCCGTGCATGGCGAGATGCGTCACATGGTCGAGCAGGCGCGCTTCGCGCTGTCGCAGGGAGTGCCCGAGGCGGTGGTGCAGGAAAATGGCACGATGATCCGCCTCGCGCCCGGCGAGCCGAAGGTGATCGGGCGCGAACGCGTGGGCCGCCTCGTCCTCGATGGCGATGTGATCCTGCCGGCTGACGGCACCACGATCAACGAGCGCCGGCGCATTTCGGCCTATGGCCAGATTTCGGTCGCGGTTGCCCTTGACGCGAAGGGACGGCTTGCGGCCGAACCCGAGGTGCGCATTCAGGGCGTGCCGGTGGAGGAGGACCGCGAGGACTTCCTCGACGAAGCGCGCGACGCCGCTGGCGAGGCGGCGGGATCCGGAGAACGTGACGAGGCCCGGCTGCGCGAGGCGATCCGCCTGGCCGTCCGGCGCAAGGCGGCCGAATGGACGGGCAAGAAGCCGATCGTCGATGTGCTGCTGCTGAGAGTGAAGTGAACGCCTATTCGGTCTTTGCAATTTATGCGCTGTTCTGGACGCTCGCGGCCTTTGTGGTGATGCCGTTCGGCGTCCGCACCCACGAGGAGGCGGGAGCGGAGCGGGTGCCCGGGCAGGCGGACAGCGCGCCGCACGACTTCAAATGGGGCCGGATGCTGGCTGCGACGACGATTCTCGCGGCGATCGCCTTCGGCCTTTTCTACGCCAATTATGTCTATGGCTGGATCGGGGTCGAGGACATCAACCCGTTCAGGTGGAAGGGCTGACCCTCTCTCCTCATTGCGAGAAGGCATAATCGACGAGGCAATCCAGGAGGGGCCAGTTCCGGACTGGCTTGCGTCTCTTCGCTCGCAATAACGGAATTGATCAGGTCCGCAGCCGCTCGATCGCCTGCGCGAGCGCGACGTATAGCTTGCCCATGTCCGACGACAGGATCGTCACGCCGAGCGGCGAGCCTTCGCGCGAGTTGAGGACGGTGCGCAGCATCGCCTCGAAATCATGGACGTAGCGGTTCACCTGCTCGCGGAAATCGGCTTCCTCCTCATAATGGCGAAGCAGTTCGCGCGCCTCGGCGGCGTCGAGGAGGCGCACCGCGCGGCGCGTAAAGACGCCGCGATCGCCCTTCAGATAAGCGGCCCAGGCGCTGTCGGTGACTTCGTTGGATAGGAGCTTGGTCACGTCGATCGCGGTCGAGTTAAGCGATTCGATGAGCAGCGAGACGCGGCGCGCGAAGGTCTCGCGCGTGGCTTCGTCGGCAGCGGTGCGGGCGTTCTCGAAATGACCATCGATCTCGGCGCTCGTCGCAGACATGATCTGCATCTGCTCGGTCAGGCGCTGCGATGCGTTGCTGGCGGATTCGACGGCCTGTCTCGCCGCGCCGGTGATCGCGGCGATCTGCGCTTCGAGCCGGTTGGTCACTGCGGATTCGAGCGCCTCGGCGCTGGCTTCGGACAGCGCGCGCGTCGAATCGGGGATGATCCGCATCATCGCCTCGCGCGCCTGCTCGGCAGCCTGCTCGGCGCTTTCGCGGACGCGGCCCATCACTTCGATAAGCTGCGGCCCCGAATGGTCGCTGAAACGGCGCGCCTGTGCGTCGGCATCGGCGAGGAGAAGGGCGAATGACTGCGCGCCTTCGCGGCCTGCGGCCAGTTGGCCGTTCGCGGCTTCGGTCAGAAGCGCAATGGCCTGGCGCTGCTCGTCCAGCAGCTTTTCGGCCTGCGCGAGCCGCTCGATCGTCTCGCTGGCCGCCGCTTCGAGCTGCGTAATGCCGGGGGCGATGCCGGCAATATGGTCCCGGCTTGAACCAGTGAGCGCATCGAGACGGGCGAGGGCGGCCGGCAAGGTCTCGTCAATCTCGCGCGCGCTGGCGTCGAGCGCGGTGAGCAGGGTTTCGGCGCGGACGATAAGCGACTCGGCCGAGGTCGCGCCGTTTGAGAGCGCGCCGGACAGCCGATCGGCATGGCCGGAAAGCGCGGCGATCGCTTCGCCAAGCCGCTCGGTGCGCTGAGCGCTGTCGCTGTCGAGCGCAACCAGCCGCGCTTCGATGTCGCCCAGCCCGTTGGTAAGCCATGAGACCATCGCGTGGCCGCTATGGTCGTGGGCGGTCAGGGACTTGCCGATCGCCTCGACCTCAGCCGCGACCTGCGCGATCCGTTGCGCGAGCGACTGGGCCTCCTCGGCATTGGCGCTGGCGATCAGCGCACGGGTCTGTTCGACCGAGGCGCGCATCGCCTCCGTCTGGACTTCGATTCCGCGCCGCGTTTCTTCAAGCGCCTCGGAGGTGCGGCCGAGCGCGGCATCGACGAGCGCGCTCATCTGCGCCGCGCCGTCCTCGAGCTTCTGGCCCGCTGTTGCGTGCGTCGTTTCGATCAAGCCCAGATGTTCGGCCAGACGCCGCGCGGCGCCGTCGGCAATCGATTGCGCTTCCCGCCCCTGCTCGCCGAGCGCGGCAAGTTGTGCGGCGAGGGCGTCCGCCTGCTCGACCGCTCCGGCGCCGGCTTCCTGCAGCGCGGCCGCAGTCTGGCGCGCCTGAACCTGCGCTTTGGGAAGGTTGGCCAGCAAGGCGGCCATGTCGGCGCGCGCCGCTTCCGCAGATTTGGTCAGCGTTTCGGCGTGGCGATCGATCGCGGCGGCCTCTTCGCGCATCGCGCCGTTGATCGCGGCAAGGCGTTCCGTCGAGCGTTCGCCGGTCGACAGCAATTCCTCGGCCTGTCCGGCGAGCGCGGCGCGACCTTCGGCCAGGCGGGCGTTGAGGTTCGCGACGCGCGCTTCGAGGGCGGCGGCCTCGCTGCGCATCGCTGCGGCGGTGGCGGCGAAGCGCTGCGCCTCGCGCCGGCTGCTGCGCATCGCGAGCAGATAGACGACGCCGATCAGGGCGAGCGGGGCGCTGGCGACGGCGATCGCCAGCCCGATCTGCGGCGCGGCGGGGCGGGCATAGTCGAAGCCCGCCAGCGTCGCCCAGATCGCGAAACCGACCCAGCCGACGGCAAGAAGCGCGCATAAAATGGCTGCAGTCGGGCGCTCCGGCGCGGGCGCGTCGGCCTCCTCATAATCGACAAGGCCGGCGTCCGCGAAATCGCTGTCCACGCTTTCGGCCTGAAAACTTGCCTGGGGCGGAGGGGCGTCGCCCCAAAGCCCGACGATCTTCGATCCCCCGGTCATGGCGACGATCTTACCAGTTTTTGACAGTATGAGAACGGGGGACGGCAAGGCATTGTTAACCCTGTCGCCGTTAAGACACGCTTCATGGCCTATGATCCCGGAGCCCTCGAAACCGCGCTTGCCGCCGCCGTTGGCGATGATCCCGCGCTGATTGTCGAGCTTCGCCGCGCTTTCCTTGAAAGCGCGCGCCTGCATCTCGATTCGCTGCGCGCCGCCGCGACGACGAACGAATGGCAGGAATCGGCCTATCGGTTGAAGGGGCTTGCCGCGAGCTTCGGCGCCACCGCGCTGATGGATGCGGCCGATGCCGCCGCCGAGGAAGTCGCCGGCACCCAGGCTGCGCTTCGCCTCGCCGAGCGCGCGCTGGCCCGCTTCGGGCGCTGAGAGGCGGTCTTTGCAACTGACGCGCTAAGCGCTTAACGCTGCCGCTCCATCGGGGCGGGAGTGTATCTGAAGTGTTGGCCGGACTGATCGTCGCATGCGCGGAAGCGGAAGGCGAAGCAGTCTTGCGCGCCGAATTGCCGATCGCAGGCCAGACGCTGATCGAGCATCAGGCCCGGCTGCTTGCCGCTGCGGGCGCGGCGCACATCATCATTCTTGTCGAGCGATTGCCTGCGCCGCTGCTTGCCGCCATCGATCGGCTCAAGCGTGACGGGCTGGGCGTCGACATTGCGCGCAGCGTCGCCGATGCGGCCGACCGCATTCATCCCGAAGAGCGCCTGCTGCTCGTCGCCGACGGGCTGGTGACGGGAGCTGGAACGCTCGATCACCTGCTTTCGCATGATGGGTCGGCGATCCTGACGCTTCCGGACCGACCGGAGACGGCTGAATGGGAACTCATTGACGCACAGACGCGCTGGGGCGGGCTGTTGCTGCTCGACGGCGAGTTGATGCGATCGACGTCGGCGATGCTGGGCGACTGGGATTTGCAATCGACATTGCTGCGCCGCGCGGTGCAGGCCGGTGCGCGCTTCGTCGAAGCGCCGGGCGGGACGCTCGTCATCCTCGATTCGCGCATATTGTCCGAACCCGTCCAGGACGCGCTGGGGCGCGAAGCCGCCGAGCAGCCACGCGGGATGGTCGATCGCTTCATCTTTGCGCCGCTGGCCAGACTCGCGGCTCCGCGCGCGATGCGCGCCATGCTGGCGCCGATCTGGTTCGACTGGGCGGCTATCGGGCTGACCCTGCTGGCGGCGATCATTTTTGCGGTGGGCTGGGCGTGGCCGGGGCTGGTCCTGCTCCTGCTGGCCGGGCCGGTCGAGGCGGTCGGGCGCTGGCTGGCGACCCTGGCCTGGCGGCATAACGCCCCGGAAAACTGGCGCGTCGCGGCGACCGGCGCGGCCTGGCTGGCGCTGGGCTGGCGGCTGTTCCGCGACGGGGCGGGGTGGGGAGCGCTGCTGCTCGCCGTGACCGCAATCGCGCTATGGGTTGCGATCCGCGACCATCATCGTTTTATCGGACGGCCAGCGCGCGCGCCGCTTTGGCTGGCCTCGCTCGACGAGCTGATCTGGTTGCAATTGCCCTTTGCGTTGCTCGGCCTTTGGGTCATCGGGCTGGGGGCTGCTGCGCTCTATCTTTTCGCCACGCTGCTGATGACGCAGCGCCTCACCGCCCGCAAGGGTAACGAACGGCCTTAACGGCCTTTTCACGACAGGGCGACTAAGGGGGCGTCATGTCTGTTGCGATCAGAGACGGGGGAGCGGAGGCCGCGCCCGGAGCCGGGCGCCTGCTTGCGGCTGCGGCGCGCGCGACGTTGAGCGCTGCGGATCGCGAATCCAGCCTAGCCGCCGATTTCTTCCTGCCGGCCGGCGACCGTCCCTCCGACGCCGTGCGGGCCGCGATGTCGCGCCTGTTCGACCAGCTCGTCGGCGGCGTCGAGGCCGACCTGCGCGCCGCGCTCGGCCCGCGAATCGAGGAGCAGTGGCCGGCTGCGGCTGCGGCGCTCGCCAGCCCGCGCGTGCCGATTGCGCTCCCCATTCTCGATCGGGCGGGATTGCTGCGCGATACGGCGCTGATCGCTTTTCTCGCCGGGCGCGCCGCCACTTGCCGGATTGTCGCCGCCCTGCGCGCTGTTGCGGAAAGGGGCGATGATCCTGTCGACGACACCGGGCAAGGCGCCGGACTGCTTGCCGCCGATCGCGCGCTGATGCTCGCCGAGGCGCGGCGCGCGGATGCGACTTATGAACCCGCGATAGACCAGCGCGACGTGCCTGCAGAGCTTTTCCATCGTCTCGTCTGGCGGATCGCGGCTGCGCTGCGCTACTATCTGGTCCGCCTGCACGACGTGCCGGCGGCGCTGGCCGATCGCGTGATCGCCGACATCGGGCGCGCTATCGCCGAGGCGCATGACGAGGGCGAGACGACCGATGCCGCCGCCATCCGCCTCGCGCGCGCTTTCGCGGATGAGGGCGGGATCGACGATCGTCGGCTGCTCGACGCATGGACGCGCGGGCGAGTCGAACTGGCGGCGGCCTTGCTCGCGCCGCTCGGCGGGATTCCTTACGATCATGCGCTGGCGGCGTTGCGCGATGCGGCGCCCGACCGGCTTGCCTTGCTGTTGAAGGCGTCGGGCGTGGGGCGCGATGCGGCGCTGGCTATCCTCGTCCAGCATGCGGCGATCAACGGGGTTGGCGAGCCGCGCCTCATCGACTGCGTCGACGACTTCTCCGTGCTCGAACCCGCTGCAGCGCGCGAGGCGGTCGAGGCATGGCGGCTTGACGAAACCTATCGGCAGGCGCTGGCGGCGCTTGCGGAACGGAGTGCTGCATGAACAGGGGCGACCCGGTGCACGCCCGCGTCGATGCAGACGGGCGGCTGGTCGAGGCGGACGCCGCCTTCGCCGCGCTCAATGCAAAGGCGGGGGGCGCCAGCGGCGCGCCGATCGCGATCGCCTCGGTCGCGGCGCTGGTGCGGCTGGCGCGCCGGTTGGGGGTTGTGGTGTCTCGCGCGGTGGTCGTGCCGGACGGAGACCGCGACTTAGACCTTTGGGTACGCGCCAGACCCGATGCCGAGGGGGTGGCGATCGCAATTGCAGGATGGAGTCAGAAGCCCGCGGCCCAGCCCGCGCCGGCCTCGCCCGCCGAGCGCCAGCACGATTATATGCGGTCGCGCGCCGACTGGCTGTGGGAGACCGACGCCGCGCTCAACCTGATCCTGCTCCAGCCCGAAGATACGGGCGTCGAGATCGCCGCGTTGATCGGCCAGCCTTTGACGCGGCTGTTCAGCGTTCGCGAGGAAAGCGACGGAGCGATGCCGCTGCTGGCGGCGCTTGCGGCGCACCGGCCGTTCAGCGGGCAGCCCGCATTGCTGCGCCCCACCGGTGCGCAGATTCGGCTCGCCGCAGTGCCGCTGATCGACGGCAACGGGCAGTTCGCCGGTTATCGGGGCAGCGCTCTGCTCGATCTGGATCCGCCCGCGCCGCCGGCTGCCGCGCCGGTGGACGATGCGTTCGGCGAGCGGCTGGACGCCGCGTTGCGCACGCCGCTGGGCCGTATCGTCGCGAGCGCCGAGGGGCTGAGCTCGCGCGCCAACGGCCCCCTGCGTCGCGACTATGCCGAATATGCGCAGGATATTGCGAGCGCGGGGCGTCATCTGCTCGCGCTGGTCGACGATCTGGTCGACCTGCAGGCGATCGAGCGTCCCGATTTCCGCCCGATCAGCGAGCCTGTCGATCTCGCCGAGCTGGCGCGCAACGCGTCGGGTCTGCTCAACGTCCGCGCGGCGGGGCGCGGCATCCGCATCGATGCGCCGCCGCGCGACGAGACATTGTGGGCGGTGGGGGATTATCGCCGCGCGCTCCAGATCATGGTCAATCTGATCGGCAATGCGGTGCGCCATTCGCCCGCCGACGCGATGATCTGGGTGCGGTGCGAGCAGGAAGGCGACCGGGCAGTGGCGATCGTCGCCGATCAGGGCCGCGGCATCGATCCGGCCGACCATGAGCGCATCTTCGAGAAGTTCGTCCGCGTCGCGCCCGACGAAGGCAGCGGCAGCGGGCTGGGGCTTTATATCGCCCGCCGCCTCGCCCGCGCGATGGGCGGCGACATCGTGGTCGACAGCGCGCCGGGGCAAGGCGCGCGCTTCCATTTCAGCCTGCCGCTGGAGGATTGAGGCGGAGGAGATTTTCGCTTGCCTCCCAATTTCGTCATTGCGAGCACAGCGAAGCAAGCCTGTTTTGCGCCGGGCATCGTCTGGATTGCTTCGCTGCGCTTGCAATGACGGCGAAGCAGCGTGACGATGGTTGCTGTAGGGAATGGCTGAAAAGGGCGATTTTTGTCTTTGGAAGTTGACAAAGTTGAGAGGCTGGAGTATCCGTGATGATCAAGCTGGAGATTGCGTCCAGCATCGATCGGCTTTGAGCAGGGCGTTCGCGGTGACGACGAGCTTTCGCATGACGGCGGTGAT
>QFNN01000100.1 GCA_003240855.1 Sphingomonas sanxanigenens | reverse complement strand
AAAAACACCGCCAGAGGCGCTCGTCCGGATCACATCACCGAAAACGCATCGCCACCCAACAAGCCCGGAACCTCAGTCTCATGAATAGGCCGGGCTAGACGCGAAGCGTTCCATTCTGCTCGACGGCGCGCGGCAGGCCGATGCTTTCGTTGCGGGGCATTGCCGCATGCTGCTCGGCCGTCTCGATCCCGACTGAAGGATAATTGCATCGAATATGGATGAGATGCGCCGGCCGTGCGCGCTTTACCGGGCAGTCTCGCGTCCGTGGACGGCACGGTCGAATCGATCGAATCTGCGGCGATGCGCATGGCCTTCGCCTGTGCATCGGGCGCCTGTTCGCCCGAGGAACTGGCGGCCTGGATCGTCCGCGTCGCGCGCCCGGCGCCGATCCGATGCGGCGGGATCGAGATTGATACGGTCGATCGCAGCGTGCGGCGCGAGGGGGTGGCGGTATCGCTGCTCGCGCGCGAATATCGGCTGCTCCTTCACCTTGCGCGGCGCGCCGGCGAATGCGTGTCGCGGCGCGATCTGCTGGCGGCGGTGTGGGGGCTGCGTTTCGACCCTGGCACCAATGTCGTCGCGGTGCATGTCTCGCGGCTGCGCGGTCGGCTCGACCCGGGCTTTGCGACCTCGGCGATCGAAACGGTGAAAGGCGTCGGCTACCGGCTTGTCGGCTGAGTGATTCTCGTTCTACCTTCCCGACATAACAGCCGGAAAGGCGAAGAGAGGATGCACCCAAGTCGTCATGTGGCGGCCGGGCCGGACAAGGCGGCGTTGATCGTCGCGGAAACCGGCGAGACGGTCAGCTACGCCGAACTCGATGCGCGATCGAACCGCGCCGCCCACCTGTTCCGCCGCGAGGGGCTGGCGCGGGGGGATGTGATAGCGATCTTCCTCGAAAATCATCCGCGCTATTATGAGATCGCCTGGGGCGCCCAGCGCGCCGGGCTGTTTTTCGTCTGCGTGCCCGCGAAGCTCACCGCGACCGAGGTCGATTATATCCTCGCCGACAGCGGGGCGAAGCTGATCGTCACTTCACCCGCGCTTGCCGGAGTTGCGCGCGCGCTGCGGAGCGAGGCGAAGCGCTACATGGTCGGCGGCGTCGAACCCGGCTTTACGAATTGGGAAGAGGCGACGGCCGAACTGCCCGACACCCCGATCGCCGACGAGAGCGCCGGGGTGGACATGCTCTATTCGTCTGGCACCACGGGCAGGCCCAAGGGGGTGCGCGTCGCGTTGCCCGATCCGCCCGCGATCGATGCGCCCAATGTGCTGGCGATGCTGGCCGCCGGGCTTTACGGCTTCGGGCCGGAGACGCGCTATCTGAGCCCCGCGCCGCTTTATCACGCTGCGCCGCTGCGCTGGAGCATGGCGGTCCACCGGCTGGGCGGCACCGTGGTGATGATGCAGCATTTCGATCCCGAGGCGGCGCTGGAGGCCATCGAGCGTTACGGCATCACGCACAGCCAGTGGGTGCCCACGCATTTCATCCGGATGCTCAAGCTGCCGGACGAAGCGCGGGCGCGGCGCGACCTGTCGTCGCTGAAGGTCGCGATCCACGCGGCCGCGCCATGCCCGGTCCCCGTGAAACAGGCGATGATCGACTGGTGGGGGCCGGTGATCCATGAATATTACGCCGGGTCCGAAGGCAATGGCATGACCGTGATCGGCCCCGAGGACTGGCTGGCGCATCCCGGGTCGGTCGGGCGTGCGGTCCACGGCGTCGCGCATGTCTGCAACGAGGACGGCGAGGAACTGCCGCGCGGCGAGGAAGGGCTGATCTTCTTTGAAAGCCCCACGCAGTTTGAATATCATAACGATCCCGCCAAGACCGCCGACAGCCGCAATGCCATGGGCTGGTCGACGCTGGGCGATGTCGGCCGGATGGACGGCGACGGCTTCCTCTACCTCACCGATCGCAAGAGCTTCATGATCATCTCGGGCGGCGTGAATATCTATCCGCAGGAAATCGAGAATCTGATCGTCACGCATCCGCGCGTCGCCGATGTCGCGGTGATCGGCGCGCCGCACGAGGAAATGGGGGAACAGGTGGTGGCCGTGGTCCAGCCCGCCGACATGGCCGAGGCGGGCGAGGCTCTGGCGGCGGAGCTGACCGCCTATTGCCGCCAGAGCCTGTCGGGCGTGAAAACGCCGAAGCGGATCGACTTCATGGCCGAATTGCCGCGCCATCCCACCGGTAAGCTTTACAAACGACTGCTGCGCGACCGCTATTGGGGCAAGGCGGATAGCCAGATTGTATGAGGCGGGGCCAGCCCCGCCAAATGCGCCAAAGCGTATCGCCGAACAGAAAGAAGGAGACTCCGTGACCGACCGTGTAACGATCAGAATCGACGCCGGCGTCGCCGATGTCCGGTTCAACCGCCCCGACAAGATGAACGCGCTCGACCCGGCGATGTTCGCAGGGATCGAAGCGGCGCTGGCGCAGTTGCGCGAGACGCCGGGCCTGCGCGCGGTGGTGCTGTCGGGCGAGGGGCGGGCCTTCTGCGCCGGGCTCGATATGGCGAGCTTCGCCAATATCGGCGCGGATGCTGGCGACATCACCGATCGCACGCACGGCGTTTCCAACCTGTTCCAATATGTCTCGATGGGCTGGCGCGAATTGCCGGTGCCGGTGATTGCGGCGGTGCACGGCGTGGCCTTTGGCGGCGGTTTCCAGATCATGCTGGGATCCGACATCCGCATTGCTGCGCCTGATACGCGGCTTTCGATCATGGAGATCAAATGGGGTCTCGTCCCCGACATGGGCGGGATCGCGCTGCTCCGCACGCTGGCTCGTGACGATGTGGCGCGCGAGCTGACCTATACGGGGCGGCAGGTTAGCGCCGAGGAAGCCGTCGCTCTCGGCCTCGTAACGCGCGTGTCGGCCGATCCGATGGCTGAGGCGATGGCGCTGGCGCGCGAGATTGCGGGCAAAAGCCCCGATGCGGTGCGCGGCGCGAAGCGGCTGTTCAACGCCGCCGCCGACGATGACGCCGCGGCGATCCTTGTCGCCGAAAGCGTCGAGCAGGTGAAGGTCATGCGCACGCCCAATCAGGTCGAGGCGGTGATGGCGAACATGCAGAAGCGCGCGCCGGTCTTTCGCGATTAGTGGCGCGCAGCGTAACGCTGCCTTCTGTAGGGAATGGCGGAAATCAGCCATTTCACCGCGACGAAGTTGACAAAGTTGAGAGGCTGGAGCCGGTCTCTCAACTTCGAGCGTCGACAGCAATGTCAAAGAGCGGCGTTTCGGGAGACGCCTAGCATCGGCGCCCGGCTGTAGGACAGCGTCAAAGCCGCTCCATGCGCAACCACCCCGCATTGCCGACCCAGGCCTTGCCGAGCGCCTGGCGCGCGGCGGCGGCTTCGAGGCGGCGACCCTGCGCCTGTTCGCTCTGTGCGAGACCGTAGAGCGCCCAGCCGCTGCGCGGTTGCTGGACGAGCGCGGCGCGGAAGGCCTGGCTCGCCTCGTCATAGCGGCCGGCCTTGTAGAGCGCCGCGCCGAGCGACTGGCTGACCGGATAATACCAGTAAGGCGGTTCCTGATAGGGGATGCGGCGCTCGATCGCGATCGCGCTGCGGTAAAGGGCCGCCGCGTCGTCGTAACGCCCCGATGCGAAAGCGAAGCGGCCGCGCGCGACGGTTTCGGCGAGCGTCAGCAGATCGGGCGCGGGCACGCCCTGCGCGATCATTTCGGTAAAGCCCCCCGACTGGCGCAGCGCTGCGATCGCGGCGATTTCCCGATCGAAGCCGGCGCGGTCGCGCTGTTCGGCGCGGGCGACGGCGCGGGAATAATGACGCATCGCGGCGGCATAGGTCAGGCGCGTATCAGGCGCAGGCATGGCGAGGATCGCGGCGGGGGAAGCGAACTGCGCCATCGCCAGATAGGGGGCGGCGTCGATCGCCTGTATCCAGGGGAACTTGGCCGATGTGTCGGGGTCGAGAATGGTGCGCAGCCGCCGCGTTTCGGCGATGGCGGTGCGCATGTCGCCCGCCATCTGCGCCGAGGTGACGATGAAATGCACGTTGTGCGGGTAATAGCCGTAGCGGACGAGGCCATTGTCTCCGGCGCTGCGGATATAGGCTTCGTCGGCGCGCGCGGCGGCGACATTGACGCGCATCGAATCCGGGTAACGGCCGACGACATAATAGATATGCCCCGGCATGTGGACGAGGTGCCCGGCGCTGGGCGCGACCGGGTGCGACAGGCGATCGGCGGCGGCCTCGGCGCGGTGCGGGTCCGCGCTATTCTCCATCAGGTGGACATAGAGATGCGCCGCCTGCGGATGATCGGGATTGCGCGCGAGCACGGTCTCGACAAGGCGCAGGGCTTCCCCGCTTCGGCCGACGGGCGTGCGCTTGTCGGCTTCCCAATAGTTCCAGGGGGTGGTGTCCATCACCGCTTCGGCGGCGAGGACGGCGACGTCGTCGTCCGCCGGGAAGCGGCGCGCGACGTCGATCATCGCATCGGCATAGGCGGCGTCGAGCGCCGCGCGGTCGGCCGCCGGATCGCGCGAATAGCGGCGGCCGATCGCCGCGATCAGCGCTTGTTCGAGCGGCGGGGCGCTGGCGCTGAGGGCCTGCGCGCGGTCCATCGCCTTCAGTGCGGCGTCGCGATCGCGATCGTCCATCGGCGCATTGATATTGGGGCCGAGCGCCATCGCCTCGCCCCACCAGCACAGCGCGCAGCCGGGATCGAGGCGCTGCGCCTCGCGGAACGAACGCACCGCGCCGGCATGGTTGAACCCATAGGTGAGCAGCAGTCCCTGATTGAAATAACGCACAGCCTCTTCGCTGCTGGCGCGGACTGGAAAGCGGGCTTTGGAAAGATCGGGATAGAGCGGGATGACGGCGGGTTCGGCGCTGGCCGCAGTCGACGCGGCGGCGGCGAGAAGCAGGGCCTGCCGCAACCCGCCATTACCGCCTCCGCCCCCGCACAGCGACGACGCCTGCCGCGTCGGATCGAGCATCGCGAGCGCTTCGGGCGAAATCGACAGCCCCGGCGCGAAGCTGGCGAGGAAGAAGGCGGCCCCGGCAGGCAATAATCTTTGGGCGGGAATGCGCATGACTCTCTCTCCGGCTGGGGGATGGGAGTATCGATGCGACCTTTGCAGCCCTTCTATCAGTGCGACGGGCGGGGCTCAACATGGGGCGGGCACGGCGCGGGCTGGCCGCGCGGATCAGGCGACCTGATTATGGACGATCGCGGCCTCGACCAGTGCGTCCTCGCGATCCGCCATCGCTTCCCAGGGAAAGACGAACCAGCTCTTCTCCTCGTCGCGGTCGATGGTGCGTGCGCGATAATCGACCGTCTCGATCGAGCGGATATTGTCGATCAGGACGGCGAAACGGAGATTGGGCGCATCGCCCCCTGCAGCGGCGATCGCCTTGCGCAGATAGGCGAGCGTGCGGCCCGAATCATTGATGTCGTCGACGATCAGGATGCGCGTGCCCGTCGCGGTGCTCGCCGCGAGCCGGGCGAGCAGTTCGTCGCCGAAGGTCGGGACATGGCTGGAATGATCGACCGAGAGCAGGGGAATGCCCGTCGCATGGCTGAGATAGACGGCAGGCGTCAGCCCGCCGCGCCCGATGCCGACAAGAAAATCGGGGCGCCAGTCATCGCCCTTGAGCAGCGCGGCGAGCGCGCGGACATCGGCGACGAAGCGATCATGCCCGATATAGGCGAGGGGGGGCGTGCTCATGCGACGGCCTCATAGGCGTCGATCGCGGCGATATGGCGTGCGATCTCCGCCGGGGGCAGAAAGGATCCGGCGAAGCTGTTGCGCGCCAGCATCGTCATCTGCGCGCGATCGACCAGCCCGGCCGCCGCGATCGCGCGGAAATTGTCGTTCACATAGCCTCCGAAATAGGCGGGGTCGTCCGAATTGACCGTGGCGGCCAGACCGAGATCGAGCATGCGGCCGATCGGGTGGCGCGCCATGTCGTCGACCACGCAAAGCTTGAGGTTGGACAGCGGGCAGACGGTGAGCGTCATGCGCTCCGCCGCAAGCCGCGCGACGAGCGCATCGTCCTCCAGCGACCGGTTGCCGTGATCGAGCCGGTCGATAGCGAGCAGGTCGAGCGCCTCATGCACATAGGCGGGCGGGCCTTCCTCACCGGCATGGGCGACGCGCTTCAGCCCCATTTCGCCTGCGCGGGCAAAGACGCGCGCGAATTTGGACGGCGGGTGGCCAAGCTCGCTTGAATCGAGGCCGACCCCGGCGATGCGATCGAGCCAGGGCTCCGCCTCGGCCAGCGTCGCGAAAGCCGCATCCTCGTCGAGATGGCGGAGGAAGCAGAGGATCAGTTGCGACGAGACGCCGTGTCTGTCGCCGGCTTCGCGCATCGCGGCGAGTAGCCCCTCGACGACGGTGGCGAAAGGGATCCCGCGCGCCATATGCGTCTGCGGGTCGAAGAAGATTTCGGCGTGGCGCACGGCGTCGGCGGCGGCGCGATCGAAATAGGCGGCGGCGAGGTCGCGAAAATCCTCTTCGGTGCGCAGTACGTCGGCGCCGGCGTAATAGATGTCGAGGAAATCCTGAAGCCGCGTGAAACTGTAGGCGGCGCGCACCTCTTCGACGGAGGCGAAGGGGATAGCGACGCGATTACGCCGCGCGAGAGCGAACATCATCTCGGGCTCAAGGCTGCCCTCGATGTGCAGATGCAGTTCGGCCTTGGGCAGGCCGGCAATATAATCGTCGTCGGTCATTCCACGTCACCCGGCCTGCGCTTGATCCCCCGATCCCTAGCAGGCCGGGTGACGTGGCGACAGCCGGACCGCTAGCGGCGCTTGGCGCTTTCGGCAGCCCATTCGGCCGCCGTCTTGCAGACCCTGCGGGCTTTGATCATCGTGCCGTTCTGGCCGGTCGCATCGAACTTGCGACGGCAGATTTCCTTCTCGTCATCAGCCTCGACATCGGCGACCTCCGACGGCCTGGGCGTAGCGGCGGCCGCGACGGCCGCCGGCTCTGGCGAAAGCATGGCCAACAGAAACACTTCGATCACAGCGATTCTCCCCTGCTGATAGCTGTAAGAAAATCATCACATCGATCGTTGTGCAACTGCGAAAATTACATCCGAGTCAACAATGCCGCCATCCGATTGCATGATAGTTGCCGGATTGCCGCACTTAGGCAATCAAGCGGAAACAAGCCTGTTTGCAGCGCTCAGCACCGCGCGAACCGATGCGGTCGCCACATCGGTATCGACCCCGGCGCCAAAGACGGTGCGCCCTTCGCGGGTGCGGCATTCGACATAGGCGGCGGCCTGCGCGCCCGCGCCGTGGCCGATCGCGTGTTCGCTATAATCGGAGACGTCGAGGTCGATGCCATAGGCGTCGCTGAGCGCGCCGAGCACTGAGGAGATCAGGCCGTTGCCGCGTCCGCTGACCGATCGTTCGGCGCCGTCGCTGATGATCTTGCCGACGAACAGGCGGTTGCCGCCCGCCCCCGGCGCGTGGCTTTCCTGATAATCGACCAGGGTGAAGCGCGCGGCGTCGCCTTCCAGATAGACGCGCTCGAACAGTGCGGAGATGTCCTCTGCGGTCAGTTCGCGGCTCGTCTCGTCGGCCAGCGCCTGGACGTGGCGGCTGAAATCGGCCTGCATCCGCTTGGGCAGTTTCAGCCCCTTGTCCTGTTCGAGCACCCAGGCGACGCCGCCCTTGCCCGACTGCGAATTGACGCGGATCACCGCTTCATAGCTGCGGCCCAGATCGGCGGGGTCGATCGGCAGATAGGGGACCTCCCAGATCTGGTCGTTGCGCGCTTCCTGCGCCGCGAAGCCTTTTTTGATCGCATCCTGATGGCTGCCGGAAAAGGCAGTGAACACCAGGTCGCCCGCATAGGGATGGCGCGGATGGACGGGCAGGGCGTTGCAATATTCGACGGTCCGGATGACCTCGTCGATGTCCGAGAAGTCGAGCCCGGGATTGACGCCCTGCGTGTACATGTTGAGCGCGACGGTGACGAGATCGACATTGCCCGTGCGCTCGCCATTGCCGAACAGGCAGCCCTCGACGCGGTCAGCGCCCGCGAGCAGGCCCAGTTCAGTCGCGGCCACGCCGGTGCCGCGGTCATTGTGCGTGTGGAGGCTGATCACCACGCAGTCGCGGTTGGGGATGTGGCGGGCGAAATATTCGATCTGGTCGGCGTAGATGTTGGGCGTGGCCGCCTCGACCGTCGCGGGCAGGTTGAGGATCAGCGGCTTTTCGGGCGTGGGGCGCAGCACGTCCATCACCGCGGCGCTGACCTCGATCGAGAAATCGAGCTCGGCGGTCGAGAAGGTTTCGGGGCTATATTCAAAATGCCAGTCGGTGTTCGGCCGCCTGGCGGCCTCGTCGCGCAGGATCTTCGCGCCGTCGATCGCGATCTGGCGGACCTCGGGGCGTTCCATCTGGAAAACGATGCGCCGCCATGCGGGCGACACGGCGTTGTAGAGATGGACGATCGCGCGCTGTGCGCCCTCGAGGCTCTCGAAGCTTTTCTCGATCAGCTCGCGGCGCGACTGGGTGAGCACCTGCACCGTCACATCATCGGGCACCTTCCCCGATCGGACGAGGCCGCTGATGAAATCGAACTCGGTCGCGCCGGCGGAGGGGAAGCCGACCTCGATCTCCTTGACGCCCAGCTTCACCAGCAGGTCGAAGAAACGCTGCTTCTTCTCGCCGTCCATCGGATCGATGAGCGCCTGGTTGCCGTCGCGCATGTCGGTGGAGAGCCAGCGCGGCGCGCGCGTGATCGTGCGCGAGGGCCATTGGCGATCGGGCAGGTCGACCTGCGGGAAGGGGCGGTACTTCAGGGACGGATCGGCGAGCATGATTCGGCTTTCGACTGCGGTGCGCGGCAAGGGCGCCGGCTAGGTTGTCAGGGGGAAATGCCCTTAGGCGAGGCGCGCACCGTTACGGGCGCGCAACGAAGTCCGCGCCTAAGGGCGCGTAAGTCGAAGGAGAAGAAGGCCGGTGATCGTCGCCATATCTGCGACACTCCTAGCCATGCCCGGCATTGAAAGTCCAGTGCGTTTCGACATTGATCCAAAGCAAGGACATGTCGCGCGCGCCGTGGCAGATGGTTGCAAAAGTTCGCAGGAGAGAGAATGCGCCAGATCGTCTATCGCAGCACCAGCACCGCGCCCGAGGGCCGCGCCATCGACGACGTCCCCGAGATTCTGCGCGAGGCCGTCGAGCGCAACGGCGTCGATGGCGTCACCGGGCTGCTCTATGCCGAAAATCCCTTTTTCCTGCAGGTGATCGAAGGACCGCCCGAAAGCGTCGCCCATCTGATGGCGCGGTTGGCGCGCGACGTGCGGCACCGCGACATGGCGATCCTCGTCGACCGGGAGATAGCGCGCCGCGAGTTTGGCGACTGGACCATGATCTACCGCGAGCGGCGCGGAGAGAATGACGAATTCGATGCGCGGATGCGCGTGCTGCTGGCGGGAGTGTCGACAGAGACCGTGCGGCATTTCCGGGCCTTGCGCCCGGCGTGAAGTAGGGAGCGGCGCGCCTGTGGCGCACCGCCCCCTGCTGAAGTCGCGTTACTTGGCGAATGCGGCGTTGATGTGGAGCGCGACGGTATCGGAGACCAGCGGCGCATAGAGGCCGAGGCCGAAATCGCTGCGCTTGATCGTGCCGGTGGCGCTGAAGCCGATATTGGCCTGCTTCGCGACGGGGTTCTCGCCCGCGCCCATGAACGTCGCCTGCAGCGTGACCGGCTTGGCGACGCCCTTGATGGTCAGCGTGCCGGCGATCGTCGCCTTGCCCTTGCCCGTCGGCGTGACCGAGGTCGAGACGAAGGTGGCGGTGGGATTGTTGGCGGCGTCGAAAATCTCGGCCGACTTCAGGTGATTGGCGAAAGGCGCGGCAGTGACGACGAGCTGGTCGATCTGCATCGTGACCGAGACCTTGGCGGCCTTGAGATTGGCGGGATCGATGGTGAGCGCGCCCGCACTGACCGGGAACATGCCCTCAAGCATCGTGAAGCCCATATGGTTCACTTCCCAGGCGACCTGCGTGTGCATCGGATCGACCTGATAGGTGCCGGCGGCGACCGGCGTCGTCGCCTGGCCGGGCTGGGCCGCGACGGTGGGGATCGGCTGGGCGAGCGCCGGGGCGGCAAAGGCGAGCGCGGCGATGATGGCCGCACGCGTGCGAAGGTTGAAAAGGATCATGCGTTCTCCAAGGGTTGGGGACGGTCGGCGGCGCTTCGTCGCCCGCCAATCCATCCCGCCCCTTTCCGCGCATGGCGGCGCGCGCGCAATGACCTAATCGGCAACACTGTGTTTCCGGGCTGCGTTTGCAGCCGGATGGCCCCGATCTGCGGGCGTCGCCCCCGAAACGGGGTGGAGGCGCGCCGCTCCCGATGCGGGAGCGGCGTCGCGCATCAGTTCTTGGTCTGGTCGACCAGCTTGTTGGCGCCGATCCACGGCATCATCGCGCGCAGTTCGCTGCCCACCTGTTCGATCTGGTGGCGCTTCGCGGCAATGCGGCTGGCCTTCAGTTCGGGCTGGCCGGCGCGGTTGTCGAGCACGAAGTCCTTCACGAAGCGGCCCGACTGGATGTCGGCGAGGACGCGCTTCATTTCCTTCTTCGTCTCTTCGGTGATGATGCGCGGGCCGGTTTTGATGTCGCCATATTCGGCGGTGTTCGAGATCGAATAGCGCATGTTGGCGATGCCGCCCTCATACATCAGATCGACGATCAGCTTCAATTCGTGGAGGCATTCGAAATAGGCCATTTCGGGGGCGTAGCCCGCCTCGACCAGCGTTTCGAACCCGGCCTGGACCAGCGCGGTCGCGCCGCCGCACAGCACCGCCTGTTCGCCGAACAGATCGGTCTCGCATTCCTCGCGGAAATTGGTCTCGATGATGCCCG
>QFNN01000099.1 GCA_003240855.1 Sphingomonas sanxanigenens | reverse complement strand
GCCGCCCGCAGGACGTGCTCGGCCTCCACTTCTTCTCGCCCGCCAACGTCATGAAGCTGCTGGAGGTCGTGCGCGGCGCCAAAACCGCGCCCGACGTGCTGGCGACCGCAATGGCCGTGGCGAAGGTCATCGGCAAGGTCGCGGTCGTCGCGGGCGTGTGCGACGGCTTCATCGGCAACCGCATGCTCAAGCCGCGCCAGGTCGAAGCGATGAACCTGTTGATGGAAGGCGCGACGCCCGCGCAGATCGACAAGGTCCATGTCGATTTCGGCATGCCGATGGGTCCGTTCCAGATGAGCGACCTCGCCGGCGTCGACATCGGCTGGCACCGCGACCCGACCCGGATCGAGAATGTCCGCGACGCGCTCTGCGCGGTCGGCCGCTGGGGCCAAAAGACCGGCAAGGGCTTCTACGACTATGACGAGAAGCGCCGCCCGACCCCGTCGGCCGAAGTGCAGCAGATCATCGACGATTTCGCCGCCAAGGCCGGCAAGACCAAGCGTGCGATCAGCGACGAGGAAATCATCGAGCGCACGCTTTACACGATGGTCAACGAAGGCGCGCTGATCCTCGAAGAGAAGATGGCGCAGCGCGCGTCGGACATCGATGTCGTCTGGGTCTATGGCTATGGCTGGCCCGTCTATCGCGGCGGTCCGATGTTCTGGGCCGACCTTGAAGGCAATGACAAGATTGCCGCAGGCCTTGAAAAGCACGGCTATCCCGTCGCCCGACTGCTCAAGGAAAAGGCCGAGACGAAGGGCAAGTTCAACCGATAAGCTGGCGGCAGTATCGCGCCATGCGCAAACCCGGATCAGTCGCCTCGCTCGAAACGCTCGGGCGAGTGCGGCTGTCCGACAATTTCTTCATGCGCGATTTCCTTTACTCCGAGATCGCCAACTTTCTCGGCGTTCCCAACATGCCGGACGATCCCGATCTCGCGATCGAGATGGGTTCGCGCCTCTGCCAGGAACTGCTTGATCCGCTCCAGGTGCGCTTCGGCCGCATCTCGATCCGTTCAGCTTACCGCTCGGTCGCGGTTAACGCCGTTGGCAACGAGCGCGGCTTCAACTGCGCATCCAACGAATCCAACTACGCCGGTCATATCTGGGATCGTCGCGATCAGAACGGCTTCGGGGGCGCGACTGCCTGCATCGTCGTCAATCGCTTCATCCCCTATTATGAAGCGACGGGAGACTGGCAGGCGATGGCCTGGTGGGTCCACGATCACCTGCCGCATGGAGGCATGGAGTTCTTTCCCAAGCTCGCGGCCTTCAATCTGCGTTGGCACGAGCAGCCGGTGCCATCCATTTACAGCCACATAGCGGGCGCCAGGGGCTGGCTGACCAAAGCTGGTGCACCCGACCATCATCGGACCGACCATGCGGACCGCTATGCCGCGTGGCTCGCATGGGACGGGCGGGCCCAGCCGTGAGGAGCGCGTTCCGCATCGAGCCCATCGGCTGGGTCCGCGCAGACCGGCGCGAGGCGATCGATGGCACGCCGGTGATCGACATCAAGCCAGTGATGCAGGGTTTCCTGCCACGCGGGCTGGTGCTCGAACCTGCCTGGGCGAACGAGATCATGCGCAGCTACTGGAAGGCGTCCGATGACTGAACGAGGAGCGATCGAAACCGCGCGCGCCATTGCGGCTGGCGAGACGAGCGCGCGCGCCGAATGTGAAGCAGCGATCGCCCGGATCGAGGAACGCGATGGCGCGATCAACGCCGTCGTCATCCGCGATTTCGATCGTGCCTGCGCGGCGGCGGACACCGCCGACGCTCGCTTGAAAGCCGGCGAGGCCGCGCCGCTGCTCGGCGTGCCGATGACAGTCAAGGAATCCTTCGACGTCGCAGGATTGCCGACGAGCTGGGGCTTTCCGCGCCACCGCGATCATATCGCCGCCGCCGATGCGCTTGTCGTCAGGCGCCTGAAGGCTGCGGGCGCGGTCATTCTGGGCAAGAGCAACGTGCCCGTCGGGCTGACAGACCTTCAGGCCGTCAATCCGATCCACGGCCGTACCAGCAACCCGCACGACGTATCGCGCACTTCGGGCGGATCTTCGGGCGGCGCGGCGGCGGCGCTGGCGGCGGGCCTGACGCCGCTCGAATATGGATCGGACATAGGCGGATCAATCCGCACGCCCGCGCATTTCTGCGGCGTCTGGGGCCACAAGTCGAGCTATGGCCTCGTTTCGTCCCAAGGCCATTTCTTCCCCGGCACTGATGGCGCTGACGCCCCGCTGGGCGTCGTCGGGCCGCTGGCGCGCAATGCCGAGGATCTGGCGCTTGCACTGTTGTTGACGGCCGATTTCACGCCCCCGCCCGCACGGATCGAGACGCTGGCCGGCGCGCGCATCCTGCTGCTTACCAGCCACCCCGTTGCGCGCGCGGACAGCGCCATTGTCGCGGCGATCGAGGCGGCGGGCGAAGCCTGCACCGCCGCCGGAGCAAGCGTCGACCGGCAATCCGCGCTGCTACCCGATCTGGCGGCGATGCACCGCGATTATATGCGGATGCTCAACATGGCGCTGACGCGCGGCATTGCCCCCGGCCGCGAAGCGCCGACGCTGACCCACTGGTTCGATCAATGCGACAAACAGGCGCGCGCGGAGCGCGGCTGGCGCACCTTGTTCGACAATTATGACGCCGTGTTCGCGCCGGCGTGCGGCACTACCGCCTTCCCGCACGACGATGAGGCCGATCTGCGCAAACGCCGCCTGGTCATCGACGGCGAGGCGACCGAATTCGCAGCGCAATTCGCATGGCCGGGGCTGGCGACCTATCCCGAGTTGCCCGCAACCGCAGCGCCGATCGGCCATGACGCAGGCGGACTTCCGATCGGAATGCAGGTAATCGGCCCGCGCTGGGCGGACCGGACAACGATCATGATCGCGGAACTGACGCGCCGCGCGCTGGCTGGCTGATCAGCGACGAAAACGCTGGACGTTGCCCCAGCGCGTATCCTCGAAAGAGATGAAAGCGCTTGCATTGTCGCCGAGCGGGATCGCCGCCGCACCGTAAAAGCCGCGCGCGCCGCCCGTGCCGACCATGAAGCCGACCTCGCCATGGATCTGGCGGCTCGGGCCGTCGCCGCCCAGCGCCTGAGCCTGCGCGGCATCGACCTTTTCCTCGCTGCCCTGGGCGAGCAGCGCTTCCTTCTCTTCGGGAGACAGGCGGATGACCTGCCCGGTCGCAACGGGCACATCGCTCGCCGCGGCCTGCGCCCAGGCAGGCGCAGAGCACGCAAGGACTCCCGCCAACGCAGGAACGACCAGGATGCGAGCAGCGATCATGCGCAGACCCTGCGCCTTTCTTCCTGAAAGCGCAATGAACGACATCAGGCCAGCCGATCGCGCAATTCGCGCTTGAGGATCTTGCCGATTGCGCTGCGCGGCAGTTCGTCGATCACATGAAGCGCGGAGAGGCGCTGCGTCTTGCCCAGCTTGGCGTTGACGCCCGCGAGCAGCGCTGCAGTATCGATTCCTTCATCGCCGACCACGAAGCCGACCGGCGTCTCGCCCCAGTCGGGATGCGGAACGCCTACCACAGCCGCGTCGGCGACGCCCGGCTCGGCGCGCAGCACGGCTTCCAGATCGCTCGGATAGATATTGAACCCGCCCGAGATGATCAGATCCTTCGCGCGGTCCATCAGGATCAGAAAGCCGTCCTCGTCGAAGCGGCCAATATCGCCGTGGCGGATATAGCGCCGTCCCTCGGCGTCAAACCATTCGGCGGCGGCGCTCGCCTCGGCGCGATTATGATAGCCGGTCATCATCGCCGGACCGCGGCCGACAACTTCGCCGACCTCGCCTTGCGCGACTTCACGGCCCTCTTCATCGATCAGCCGGATCTCGTTGCCCGGCGCGGGCTGGCCGACGGTATGGAGCTTGTCGGGATTTTGGTGCGCGAGCAGCAATGTCGCAGCGCCGCCTTCGGTCATCCCGTAAATCTCTATGAGCGCGCCCGGCCAGCGCTGCAGCACATCGGCCTTCAACTCGGCGGAAAAGGGCGCGCTGGTGCAGGTCTTCATCCGGTAAGTCGACAGGTCGAAGCTGTCGAAATCGGGCAGCGCCATAAGCCGGCGATACTGGACGGGGACAAGCATGGCGTGCGTCACGCCTTCGCGCTGGCTGAACTCCAGGAAACGGCGTGCGTCGAACTTGCGCATCAGCACGACCTTGCCGCCCGCCGCGAGCGTCGGAAGAAAGCTGACAAGCGTGGTGTTGGAATAGAGCGGCGTGGAGTTGATCGTCACCGCATCAGGCGCATAGCCAAGGGGCAGGCCACGCTGGATATGGCTCCAGCGCATTGCGTGGCTCTGGACGATCCCCTTGGGCGCGCCGGTGGTGCCTGAGGAATAGATGATGTTGAAGGCGTCGCCCGGCGCAACGGCGGCGGGCGCTGGCCGGCTGCCAGCGGGCGCTATCCAGTCGGCCAGCGGCTCGCCCCCGGCCATGGCGTCGAGAGCGATGCACGTGACGCCGGCGGGCGTCTCAAGCGACACCGTCGAATCGGCGAACAGATGGCGTGCGCCGCAATCGGCGATCATCGCGGCCTGCGCCTCCACCGTCGCCGACGCGGTGAGCGGCGCGGCCACCCCGCCTGCCCGCAGCGCCCCCAGATAAGCGGCGGCATAGGGAATGGAATTGACGCCCACGAGCGCCACCGCCTGCCCCGGCGCCAGCCCGTCCGCCTGGAGCCGGGCTGCTATGCGATCGACGAGGTCGTCCAGCGATCGCCAGTCGATCGCGCCGCCCTCATCGACGATCGCGATGGCGTCGGGGCGTTCGGCGGCATGTGCTGCGATAAGCTGCGATACCGTGGCGAATTGCTGCTCTAGCAGGTCTGTGGCTCTCTCCATGCCCCACCGATAGGCGAGTCGCCGCGTGGAATCGAGCCGCGACGCATCTTTTCCGGCACTCATGCGTGCGCTTCGTCGCACCCCATCGCCTCGTCCGCTCGACTCGCCGCAAAGATGAACAGTTTGAAAGCCTGCGGCCTTTTCTCGTTAACCCGATGCCGCCAGACAGGCTTCATCAGTTCGGGCCGGGGAAAATCCTGAATGCTTGGTCGCTTCAACGCCGTTTTCGGCGCATGCCTTCTTGCGCTCTCGGCAATCGTCGCCGTGACGCCCGCCTCCGCCCAGTTCTGGCAGTGCGCCCCCTTCGCGCGTGAGGTGTCGGGCATCGACCTGTATGGCAACGCCGGAACCTGGTGGGCGCAGGCAGACGGGCGTTACGAACGCGGCCACAGCCCCGCAGTCGGATCGGTAATGGTCATCAAGCCCAGCCACGGCATGCGCGTCGGCCATGTCGCGATGGTCAGCCGCGTCGTTTCGGACCGCGAAGTTCTCGTCACCCACGCCAACTGGTCGCGTCGCGGCGGTGTGGAGCGGGACGTTCGCGTGGTCGACGTCTCGGCCAACGGCGATTGGAGCCAGGTCAAGGTGTGGTATGCCGCAAACCGCGACCTGGGCACCAGCAGCTACCCGGTCTATGGCTTCATATACGCCAAGGGCACCCCGGCCGAAGCCGAAGCGCCCTCGATCCAGATCGCCTCGCGCAGCAGCGGCATGACCCGCGCGTTGCGCTAAGCCTCAATCGCAGACGCGAACGCGGCGCCAGCCGTAGCCGTCCCACTGCCGGTCGGTCCAGCAACGCGGCGCATAACCGTAATAAGGCCCAGGCGCGTAATAGCCCGGCGCATAATAGCCGCCATAATAGGGCGCGGGACCACCATAGTAGCCGTCATAATAGCCGCCGCCATAATAACCGCGATTGCTTGAGGCGATTGCGGCGCCGACACCAAGGCCGAGCAGCCCCGCGCCAATCGCAAGGCCGGTGCGGTCGCCGCGATAATAGCCGCGGCCGCCCCAGCCGCCGCGATAGCCGCCGTGCCAGCCACCGCCGCCACCGCCATGATAATAACCGCCGCGCCCGCGCTGGGCCTCGGCGGGGGTGGTCGCCAGAACCATCGCGCCGACGCTGGCGACCGAAAGCGCGATCTTGCCGAACATCGATTTCATGCCTTTATACCTCCAGAGAGCAGTCCCTGCGCCGTCATCGGCGACATCGACAGCCTTTTGGGCGATTCCGCCTGAACATGCCGGGAACCGACCGTTCACCTGCAATTCAACCGCAGAACCCCCGATCCGGTTCCAACAGAAGGGTGGCGTCACGCCGCCTCCCGCAGGAAATGGCCGGAATACGCCATTCCCATGATGCAAAGTTGAGAAAGTTGAGAGGCTGCCGCCATGGCTTGCCAACTTGACCGTCCCCGGCGCCCGTCACGCGGATGACAATGTTTAACATTGGCGGCGCTCAGTAGGACAGCATCTGAACTGATCGGCGTCGCGCGGGGAGGCTTCCGCCAGATCGACCGCGCAGAGCGAAATCGGCGCGTGGCGACCTCGCTCCGCGCGTTACCGGACGTCAGGCCGCCGCGACCGGAGATGCGGCTTCGGCGAACTGGTCGTAGGCCCTGAGCGCGTCGGCCGCATACATCAGCGCCGGGCCGCCGCCCATATAGACGCACATCGCCATCGTCTCGGCGACTTCCTGCCGGCTGGCGCCCATGCCGACCAGCGCCTTGGCGTGGAAACCTATGCAGCCGTCGCAGCGCTGCGTCACGCCGATCGCCAGGGCGATCAGTTCCTTGGTCTTGGCGTCGATCGCGCCATCCGCGCCGGCGGCGCGGGCCAGGGTGTGGAAGCCCTGCATCGCCTCGGGCGCGAGCTTGCGCAACTGCGCACTATAAGCGGCGATGTCAGTCGTGATGGCGGCATAATCCTTGGACATGAGCTCTTCCTCATTTCATTGTTTAATGATATTAGAATAGTGTGAACTTAGAATCCAGCCCCCAAATGCCGCCGGTCATCGCCATGCAGGCGAAAGCGGGCGGCGTTGCCGCTTTCCTGAAGGGATTGGCCAATCCGCAACGCCTGCTGATCCTCTGCCAGTTGGCGGAGGGCGAGAAATGCGTAGGCGACCTCATCGCCGCGACGGGAATAGCGCCCACTTCGATGTCCCAGCATCTCGCGCGATTGAAGGACGAAGGGATCGTCGCCTTCCGGCGCGATCATCGCACCCTGTTCTACGCGATCGCCCACCCCGCGACGCACGCGCTGATGACTGTGCTCTACGACCAGTTTTGCAAGGAGTGACGGCAATGACCGGATTGACCGAGATCAGCGCGGAAGAGAGCAGGCGCTGATCGACGTGCGCGGCGCGGACGAGCTTCGCAACGCGCATATACCTTATCCGGTTTCGCTGCCGCTCGGCGAGCCTGGAGCGCGATCGCCGCAGGCAGCATGCCAGCCAAGACCATGCTCATTTTCCGGTGCGCGCGCGGAGCGCGGAGGCCTGCCGGGTCGTCGCAGCGGCAGGATCGAGATCTGGCGGGCGTGACGGGGGCATTTTGCTTCGCCGCATTTTTCGGAGCGATGCTGGCATTCGCAGGAACAAGCGGATGGTGCGGGCTGGCTATGCTGCTGGCGCGGACGCCGTGGAATCGCCCGTCCGGCCCCTCGGCCTTCCGCCTCGGAAATCGCGCAGACGCAATCGGCATGCCCGCGCCTCACGCCGGCCAGCAGACTGGGCTGACCGCCGAACGGGCATGAAAAAGGACGGGCCGGCGCACTGTCCTGCGCGCCGGCCCGTCCTCAATTCAGCCCTTAAGCCGCCTTGGCGCGCGCGGCGCGCTTGCGCTCGTGCGGATCGAGGTGGCGCTTGCGCAGGCGGATCGACTTGGGGGTCACTTCGACCATTTCATCGTCGTCGATATAGGCGATCGCCTGTTCCAGCGTCATGCGCTTCGGCGGGGTCAGCCGAATGGCGTCGTCCTTGCCGCCCGAAGCACGGAAGTTGGTGAGCTGCTTCGCCTTCATCGGATTGACCTCAAGGTCGTCCGTCTTGGCGTTCTCGCCCACAATCATGCCTTCGTAGAGCGCCTCGCCATGGCCGACGAAGAGGATGCCGCGCTCCTCGAGCGGACCGAGCGCATAGCTGTTGGCCTCGCCCGCGCCGTTGGAGATGAGCACGCCGTTCTTGCGGCCTTCGATGCTGCCCTTGTGCGGGCCATATTTCTCGAACAGCCGGTTCATGATGCCGGTGCCGCGCGTATCCGACAGAAACTCACCATGATAGCCGATGAGGCCGCGCGAGGGCGCCGAGAACGTGATGCGCGTCTTGCCGCCGCCCGAGGGACGCATGTCGGTCAGCTCGGCCTTACGCTGGTTCATCTTGTCGACGACCGTGCCCGAAAACTCATCGTCCACGTCGATCACGACGGTTTCGTAGGGCTCGGTCCTTTTGCCGTCCTCATCCTCGCGGAACAGCACGCGCGGGCGGCTGATGCCCAGCTCGAACCCTTCACGGCGCATCGTCTCGATCAGCACGCCGAGCTGAAGCTCGCCGCGACCGGCGACTTCAAAGCTGTCCTTGTCCTCGCTCTCGGTCACCTTGATGGCGACGTTCGATTCGGCTTCGCGCTCAAGACGGTCGCGGATCATGCGGCTGGTGACCTTGCTGCCTTCGCGGCCCGCCATTGGCGAGTCGTTGACGGCGAAGCGCATCGACAGCGTCGGCGGATCGATGGGCTGCGCCTTGATCGCGGTAGTGACCGTCGGATCGGCGATCGTATTCGCGACGGTGGCGATGGTGAGGCCGGCCATCGAGATGATGTCGCCCGCCCTCGCCTCGTCGACCGGAACGCGCTCCAGCCCTCGGAAGCTCATCAGCTTCGACGCGCGGCCGGTCTCGATGATGTTGCCGTCCTGGTCGATCGCGTGGATCGGCTGGTTGACCTTGACCACGCCCGACTGGACGCGCCCGGTGAGGATGCGCCCGAGGAAATTGTCGCGATCGAGCAGCGTCACGAGGAAGCTGAACGGCGCATCCTGATCGAGTGCAGGCGCCGGCACATGATCGACGATCTTGTTGAACAGCGGCGCAAGCGTGCCTTCGCGCAGCGACGGATCCTCATTCGCATAGCCGTTGCGGCCCGACGCGTAGAGCACGGGGAAGTCGAGCTGCTCGTCGGTCGCCTCGAGGCTGACGAACAGGTCGAACACTTCGTCGAGCACTTCCTGGATGCGCTCGTCCGGACGGTCGATCTTGTTGACGACGACGATGGGCTTCAGCCCCAACGCCAGCGCCTTGCCGGTGACGAACTTCGTCTGCGGCATCGCGCCTTCCGAACTGTCGACGAGCAGGATCACGCCGTCGACCATCGAGAGGATGCGCTCCACCTCGCCGCCGAAGTCGGCGTGGCCGGGTGTATCGACGATGTTGATGCGCGTGCCTTCCCAGTCCACCGAGGTGCACTTGGCGAGGATGGTGATGCCGCGCTCTTTCTCGAGATCGTTCGAGTCCATCGCGCGCTCCTCAACCCGCTGGTTGTCGCGGAAGGTGCCCGACTGGCGGAAAAGCTGGTCGACGAGAGTGGTCTTGCCATGATCGACGTGCGCGATGATGGCCACATTGCGGAGGCTCATTGATATTCCCGGATTTGAGCGGAAGCGTTCGCCGCGCGCATAGCGTAATTTGTGCGGCGCGGAAAGGGGTGAGCGCATCCGTGCGCTTCACGGCGAATTCTGTTAGCATCACACCATGCCGTCGACCGCACTCCGCGCCGCCTTGCTTGCCGCTCTTGCAGGCGGCTTCCTGCTTGCCGCCGATCAGCCGACGCGCGAGCAGCAGGCGCTGGCGCGCGACCTTGACGGGCGCGCCGCAGGCAAGACCGAAACCTGCGTTGCGACGAACACGGGAACGGCGCTGCAGATCATCGACAGCCAGACGCTCAGCTATCGCGACGGACGCACCTTATGGGTCAACAAGCTGCGCGCGCCCTGCCCCGGACTGCGCCCCCTCGACACGCTGGTCGTCGAGACGCAGGGCAGCAGCTATTGCCGCGGCGATCGTTTCCGCACGATCGCGCAGGGCAGTTCGATCCCGACGGCTTTCTGTTTCCTCGGCGATTTCACGCCCTGGCGTAAGCCGAACTAGGCATCAACATGCCGGGCTAGGATAAAGCAGGGCCGCGTTTGCCAAGCAGATTATTGCCTACGTCGCGCAGCAATCGCGTGCCCGCCAGATAAGCAGCGAGCGAAAGCGCAACGGCGATGGGAACGATCCAGATGCCCAGAAGTTCATGGCCCCCGGTCGGCGGCGAAAGCAGCAGACCGGCTTCCAGGCCATATGAGCCATACCAAGCGCCGACATTGTGAGGCGAAATCGGCTTGGCCAGAGCGATGATGCCGAGCGCAGCAGAGAGCAAATAAAGGACCAGCACGGCAAAGACCGCGCCCAGGGCCGCCATGTTGCGGGTGGCGCGACTGGCCATATGGATCAGCAACGACATAGGCGCGGCGCGGCCGATCGCGCCGGCAAGCTCATATTCCTCGACATAGCGCCGCGCGAGCTGATGCGGCGTCCCCAGCCTTCCGATCGCCGCGATCAGCGGATCAGGGCCCTTTGCCGCGCAATCGGTGAGATGGCTGTGAATTTCCCCCGATATCGCCAGCCGATCTTCCAGCTCGATGCTTTGGAGACCCCACAAGAGCTTGCGGACATAGCCGTCAATCTCATGAGCGCAGAGATCAGCATCACGCATCTTCTTCCTCCACCAACGCGGATATGTTCTGCCGGAACGCCATCCAGATGCGCCGCATGTCCACAGCCATGCGTTCACCGTCCGGCGTCAGGCGATAATATTTTCGAGGGTTGCCGCTTCCTTCAGGAATGATCCAGCGCGCCATGATCTTGCCGCCCTTCTCCAGACGGCCGAGCAAGGGATAGAGCGCACCATCGGTCACAAGCTCGCCCGCCTCGTTCGCCATCTGCAGGATCTGCAGGCCATAAGCCTCGCCACG
>QFNN01000098.1 GCA_003240855.1 Sphingomonas sanxanigenens | reverse complement strand
TACCGGCCGGCAATTCTATTTCGGCGGCCGCTTCAAGTTCTGAGGGTCGCGCATGCGGGGGGAAGGCGGCTCCGGGGGCGACTCCGGGGCCGCTTTTCCTGTCGGACGACAGCAGACGAACCGCCCCTCGCCGCTGCGATCAGGCGGCGTGGCCGGCGGGGCTCAGCATGAACGGGATCTTGACCAGGCCCTTGACCCTGACCGGCTCGCCGCCGCGCATCGTCGGCGACCAGCGCCAGGATCTCACCGCCGCCAGCGCGGCCTTGTCGAGCCGGTCGAACCCGCTCGACTGCGCCACCGAAACCGCCTGGACGTCGCCGTCGAGCGAGAGAAGGACCGAAAGGACAACGGTGCCCTGTTCGCGCTTGCGGCGCGATTCGAGCGGATAGCGCGGCGGCGTCGCCGAGATCATTTTGGTCGAAAGATCGACGCCATCGACCGGCCCGGCCATGCGCGCGGGCGCGGGGGCAGGCGCGGGAGCGACCACCGCAGCGGTCACGGGCGGCGGGGTCGGCGCGGTCTGCACCGGATTGACGACGGGGGCGGCGATCGGAACGACCGGCGGGGGCGCAACCACATGCGGCTGCGCCACCTTGATCTCGGTGGGCTTGTCCGGCTCCGCCTGCGGCGGGGGCGGCGGCGGGGGCATCAGGTTGATGACGTGCAGCTCATGCCGGCGATGCTTGATGTAGGGACCGTGCTGGAAAGCGAGCGCCGCGAAGGCGATTCCGACGATCGCACAGGAACCGATGAGCGCGATGGGGCGGTGCCTGCGCCCTGCGCCATAGCGCGACGGCTCGAACGGAACCGGCCTGAGCGCACGAACAGCCGGGCTGGCGACTGAGTCGGCGCCCGCATCAGGCTCGAGCGCGAGCGCATGATCGCCGCCGCTCAGCACGATTTGCCGCCCCTGGTCATTGCCTCAACGCTCCGCGATATGACTATTGAGAAGCATTCGCATAGCGATGTGCAGCCAAAAGGTCGAGCCTGCCTGTCAATTTTCGCAGCATGCGGCCGGCTCCGCCGTGAAATCAGGCAGGCGCGAAGGATCGAAAATGGCTTGCGAATCCCAAGAGGCGCATTATTGCGACTAATTATCAATATGGAGACCGGGCGCCGGTCACATGCCTGCTGGAGCCGACCCTGACCGACCCCCTCACCCTATCCACAGAGTCGCAGCGAACGGAGATGCCGCCGCGGCGACCGCATGCCGGCGCGGCACGCCCGCAGCGCAAGCGGCGCACATGGTGGCTGAAGCAGCTTCACACCTGGCACTGGATCAGCGCGGCCGTGTCGCTGGCCGGGATGCTGCTGTTCGCCGTCACGGGCATCACGCTCAATCACGCCGCGTCGATCGAAGCGAAACCCGTCGTCACCGATCGTTCGGCGACGCTGCCGCCCCAGTTGCTCACGCAGCTCGCCCACCCCGCCGGCGCCGCCGCGCCGCTGCCGCCTGCGGTGGCGGACATGGTGAAGCGCAAAGTGGGTCTGGACGCGGCGGGCAGGCCGGGTGAATGGTCCGACGCCGAAGTCTATGTCGCGATGCCGCGCCCGGGCGGCGACGCTTGGGTGAGCATCGACCGCACAAGCGGCGAGATCAGCGCCGAAGTGACCACGCGCGGCTGGATCTCCTACCTCAACGACCTGCACAAGGGACGCAACACCGGCGGCGCATGGTCGTGGTTCATCGATATCTTCGCGGGTTTCTGCCTGCTCTTCACGCTGACCGGCCTGATCCTCCTCCAGCTCCACGCCAAGCATCGTCCGTCGACCTGGCCGCTGGTGGGGTTGAGCCTCGCCATCCCGCTGATTCTCGCCATCCTGTTCATCCACTGAAGGTGCCCTGGCCTATGCGTAGCTCTTCCCTTGTCCTGCTCGGCGGCGTGATCGCCGCGCCCGCCGCCGCCGGCACCGTGACCGTCACCATCCCGCGCCTCAAGGTCGCCGAATATCACCGCCCCTATGTCGCGGGCTGGATAGAGCCGGCCGGCGGCGGCGCGGCGCGCACCGTTTTCGTCTGGTACGATGTCAAGAAAGGCGGCGCGGAGCCGGGCGCCAAATGGCTCGCCGATTTGCGCACATGGTGGCGCAAGGGCGGCCGCAGCCTGAGGATGCCGGCCGACGGCGTCAGCGGCGCAACGCGCGCGCCGGGCGCCTACACCATCCCGCTGCCCGCCGATCTCAAGCCCGGCCAATATGTGCTGAACGTCGAGGCCGCACGCGAAACCGGCGGGCGCGAACTCGTCTCGGTCCCGCTGTCCGTTCCGACCAGGCCGGCCTCCGCCTCGGGCAAGGGCGAGCTCGGCGCCGTCATTCTCTCCGCTCGCTGAAAGGCTCGACGATGAAGCGTTCAAACCTGCTCCTGCTCGCTGCGGCCATGCTGTTGCCGCTCGCCACCCCCGCTGCGGCGCACCGCCAGTGGCTGCTGCCTTCGGGCACGATCTTCTCGGGGCAGGATCCCTGGGTGACGGTCGACGCCGCCGTGTCCAACGATCTGTTCTTCGCCGATCACCAGCCCTTCCGCCTCGATGGCGTGAAGGTGTGGCAGCCCGACGGCGCGCCGGGCGCGATCGAGAATGGATCGACCGGCCGCTATCGCTCGACCTTCGACGTGCATCTCGATAAGCCGGGCACGTGGAAGATCGGCACCGAGATGTCAGGCGTGATGGGCAGCTTCAAGGTCAATGGCGAGGAACGCCGGGTCGGCGGCCGTCGCGGCCCGCCGGGTGGTCCGGGTGGTCCGGGTGGTCCGCAGGCCGGTGCGCAACGTCCGCCTGTCGCAACCGTCGCCGACATTCCGGCCGATGCGACCGACGTCAAGCTGACCGAGATGATCAACCGCAACTATATCTTCGTCACCTCGGGCGAGCCGACCACGGCCGTGTTCACGCCGACCGGCAAGGGGCTCGAGCTGTCGCCGATCACTCACCCCGACGAACTGGTCGCGGGCGAACCGGCGAAGTTCCGGTTCCTTGTCGACGGCAAGCCGGCAAGCGGCCTCAAGGTCACGATCATTCCGGGCGGCAAGCGCTACCGTGACGCCGAGGGCGGCTTTGAGGTGACGACGGGCGCCGATGGCGTGGCGACGATCAACTGGCCGACGGCAGGCATGTACTGGCTCAACGCGACGCTGACCGACAACAAGCCCGCCGAGCCGCGCGCGACCGAGCGCCGCTTGGGCTTCACCACCACGCTCGAGGTGATGGCCCCCTAAATGGTCGCAAGGCCGGCCGCCCCGCGCATCGCCGTTCCCGAGCATCTCTCGGCCGCGGCATTCGCGGGGCATGACGACAGCCTGCCCATCGTCGATCTCGCGGGGGAGACGATGGGCACATATTGGACCGTGCGTTTCGCCGCGCCCCGCGGCTGCGTGGCGACGGCGATCCAGTCGGCGATCGAGGCGCGGCTTGGCGCGATCGTCGACGAGATGAGTCACTGGCGGCCGGATTCGACGCTCTGCCGCTTCAATGCCGCCCCGGAGGGCTGCTGGCTCTCGCTGCCTCCCGATTTCGCGCATGTGATCGCCGCGGGCATCGCCGTCGCGGAAGCGAGCGACGGCGCCTTCGATCCTGCGATGGGGCGCCTCACCGACCTGTGGGGCATCGGCCCGCGACCCGCGACCAGCCCCCCTTCGCAAGCTGCGATCGCTGCGGCGCTCGGCCAATCGGGCTGGCGCAGGCTCGCCTTCGATCCCGCGGCGCGCCGATTGCGCCAGCCGGGCGGGCTATGGCTCGATCTATCGGGGATCGCGAAGGGGCATGCCGTCGATGCCGTGGCCGATCTGCTGGCCGCACATGGCGTCGCCCATGCGCTGGTCGAGATTGGCGGCGAACTGGCGGGGCGCGGCGTACGCCCCGATCTCGATCCGTGGTGGGTCGATCTCGAGACCCCGGCGGCGGGCATCGCGCCCCTGCGGATCGCGCTCCACCAATTGGCGATCGCAACGTCCGGGGATTATGTGCGCGGCCCGCATACGATCGATCCGCGCACTGGCATGCCGCTGATCGATGCGATGGCGGTAAGCGTTTGCCATCCCAGCGCGATGATCGCCGACGCCTGGGCGACGGCGCTGAGCGTCGCAGGCGCGATCGACGGCCCGCGATATGCCGAGCGACACGGCATCGCCGCACGCTGGATTTGGCGCGATGGGGACGGCCACCGGGAAATCCTGTCCCCCGCCTTCGCGGCGATGCTGTGACGCCCCGACCCCAACGCTAAATGCCTGTGCGCCGATCGCCTGCATGGCGAGGCCGCGGCGCCGGACAAACGACCCGCCTCAGTCAGCGAAACACCCCATCGTCAACGCTCTGCCCGGGCGGCGTCGACACGGATCGCGACGCTCGCTTCGTCCAACCCGGCGGATCGCGCGTGGAGCGTAACCCCGCCGCCTTTCCCGGCCTGCCCCTTCACGATCGCCAGCGCCAGCCCGTTGAAGGCCTTGCGGCGCGGGGCGGGAAATGGGGTCATGTCGGTCGGGTCGCCATTGTCAGTCGCAACGATCGCGCCCGGCCCTTCGATCGTGAAGTCGACCGGCGGCTTCGCTCCCGGAACCAGTCGCCCGTCCTTGTCGAGCACGCGCACCGTGACGAAAGCGAGATCGCGGCCGTCGCCGGCGATCCGCGCGCGGTCGACCGACAGCGCCAGCCTGGCCGGCGCGCCCGCGGTGCGCACGCTTTCGCTCGCCCAGGGCTTGCCGTCCTTCCATGTCTCGACGCGCAGCTCGCCCGGCTCGTAGGTCACATAGTCCCAGCGGAAACGATATTCATAAGCGCCCTTCTTCCGGCGCCCCTGCGACTTGCCGTTAACGAACAGCTCCGCCTCGTCCGCCGAGGTAAAGACATGGACGGGCGTCACCAGTCCCTCGCGCCCCGGCCAGGTCCAGTGCGGCAGGATATGCGCGAAACGCAGATCAGGTCGCCAGCGCGCCTGATAAAGATAGAAGCGATCCTTGGGGAAGCCCGCGAGATCGACGATACCCGAATAGGAGCTGCGCGCCGTGTAATAAGGCGTCGGCTCGCCCAGATAATCAAAGCCCGTCCACACGAACTCGCCCGCTACATAGGGGTTCTGATCGTCAGAGCCAAAGACGCGGTCGGGCGACGATCCGAAATCGGCGGCGTAAAGCTCGTAGGCGCTCACCTGATGCGTCACGGGATCGCCGCCCGATCCGGGGCGAACGGGGCCGCTGATGCTGCCGGAAACGGGGAACTGATATTCGCCCCGGCTGCTCAGCGTCGACGCGCTTTCGCTGCTCAGGATCATCTTGTCCGGATATCTGGCGCGAAAAGCGGGGAATTGCCCCGGTATGCTGCGGATGCCCGCGCCCTGATAGTTGAGGCTGATCACGTCGAACACGCCGGGCATCGGCATGTCGGCCTTGGCGTAATTCATCGCGCTGGTCGCGGGACGCGTCGGATCCTCCTCATGCGCGATCGCCACCAGCGCGCGCGCCAGCCGCGCGCCCTCCTCGCCTGTATATTGCTCGCCGACTTCGTTGCCGACGCTCCACATGATGATCGAGGGATGGTTGCGGTCGCGACGCAGCATCGAACGCAGATCCGCTTCGTGCCAGTCGGCGAAGATCAGGTGGAAATCGAGCGGCGTTTTCTTGCGCTCCCACGAATCGAACAGTTCGTCCATCACGAGGAAGCCCATCGCGTCGGTCAGCTCGAGCAACGCTGGATCGGGCGGGTTGTGGCTCATGCGGATCGCGTTCGCGCCCATGTCGCGCAGGATCTCAAGCTGCCGCTCTGCTGCGCGCCGGTTGAACGCCGCGCCCAGCGCCCCGAGATCATGATGATTGTTGACGCCGCGGATGCGGATCGCCTCGCCGTTGACGATCAGTCCGCGATCGGGATCATAGCGGACCGTGCGGATGCCGAAGGGCGTTTCGTAGCGGTCGATCTCGCGGCCATTCTCCAGCAGGATCGAAACCGCGACATAGCGATTGGGCGTTTGCGTCGGCGGCGGCCCCCACAGGCGTGGGCTGGACAGTTCCGCCACGCCGTTCAGCGTCGCGCTCGCCCCCGCCGCAATCTCGGTGCGCAGCGGTTCGATCCGCGCCACCGGACGCGCGGCAGGCCGACCTGCGGCGTCGAGCGGATAGATGGCGGTGCGGACCTCGACCTTCGCTGCGGCGCGCGCATCATTGTCGATCGAAAGAGCGAGGCTGATCGTCGCCGCTTTGGCGTTCACCTTCGGCGTGGTGATGACGCCGCCCCATTGGGCGACATGAACCCGGCTGGTTTTGGTCAACCAGATGTCGCGATAAAGCCCGCCGCCGGGGTACCAGCGCGCCGACGCCTGGGGATTGTCGAGCCGGATCGCCAGCATGTTGCGCCCGCCGGGGACGACATAGGGCGTCAGGTCCAGCCGCCAGCTATTATAGCCATAGGGCCAGCCGCCCACGAGCCTGCCGTTGAGCCAGACCGTCGCATAGGACATCGCCCCGTCGACATCGAGGAAGATCGATTTGCCGGCGTCGCGCGCGTCGACGTCGATCGCGCGCCGGTACCAGCCGATCCCCCAGCTTGGCAGTCGGCCCATGCCGCCATAGGGACCTTCGACGATGAACGGCCCCGCAATCGCCCAGTCGTGCGGCAGGTCGACGCGCGCCCAGCGGCTGTCGTCGAAGCCTGGCTGCACATAGCTGACGTCGCCGCCCGGATTGCCGGCAGGCCGCACATGCCGGCGCGCCGGATCCTTGATGAAGGCGTTGGCGCTCGGCAGGATCCAGGGCTTGAGGATCTTCGCGCCGGCGTCGGAAACCTGCGCCGCCGCCTCGGGCCGCGCGTCGGCCACCTTGCCGTCGCCTGCATCCTCGATCGGCGGCCGCACGTCATAACGCAGATCGGCCTTCAACCCGGCCGGATCGCCGCGCGTGAACCGCCAGCCCTTGTCGATCGACAGGCGCTCGCGCATTTCGGCCCGCGCCGACGCGGCCGGCAGCGCCCCCGCGAGCGCAAGCAGCATCGCCGCCAACACCCACCGATGCCGTACCTGCCGGAAACCGTCGAACATCCCAAGCGTCGCCAAACGCATGCCGCCTCCCCGCGATCGCCGCATCCATGGCTGGCGATCGTCCTCAATCCTCATCCGCACGCCAGCTTAGCCGATGCGCGGCGCGGTTCAATATTTGTCGGAGTTTTTATGCGGCAGAATCGGCCGGGTCAGATGCGGTCACCAGCTCCACATCGTCCCATCCTCCAGCCGGTTCACCGGCAGGAAGGCGCGCTGGTAGGGATAGTTTGCCGCCAGCACGTCATCAATATCGACGCCAAGCCCGGGTTTGTCGCCCGGATGCATCATCCCTTGGTCGAAACTATAAGCGTGCGGAAAGACCGCATCGGTCTCGGGCGTGTGGCGCATATATTCCTGGATGCCGAAATTGGGCACTGACAGATCGAAATGCAGCGCCGCCGCCATGCACACCGGCGACAGGTCGGTCGCCCCGTGGCAGCCCGTGCGGATCTGGTAGAGATCGGCCAGCGCCGCGATCCGCCGCAGATGAGTGATGCCGCCGGCATGGACCACCGTGGCGCGGATATAGTCGATCAACTGGTTCTGGATCAGGTCCTTGGCGTCCCAGATCGTATTGAAGATCTCGCCGACGGCAAGCGGCGCGGTCGTGTGCTGGCGGATCAGGCGGAAGGCCTCCTGATTCTCGGCCGGGGTCGCGTCCTCCAGCCAGAAGGGCCGATAAGGCTCCAGATCGCTGCCCAGCCGGCCGGCCTCGATCGGCGTCAGGCGGTGATGAATGTCGTGCAGCAGATGAACATCCCAGCCCAGCGCTTCGCGCGCGGCTTTGAACAGCTCGGGCACCACGCGCATATAGCGCGACGTGCTCCAGACATTCTCAGTCGGCAGATCGGCGTCGGCCGGTTCGTAGAAATAGCGATCCTTCGACACGCCATAGGTCGACGCCATGCCCGGCACGCCGCACTGGAGGCGGATCGCCTTGTAACCCTGCTTCTGATAGTCGAGCGCTGCGGCGATCGTGTCCTCGATCGTCGCGCCATTGGCATGCCCATAGACCATCACGCCTTCGCGGCTTGCGCCGCCGAGCAACTGGTAAAGCGGCAGCCCGGCGATCTTGCCCTTGATGTCCCACAGCGCGGTATCGACGGCCGCTATCGCGCTCAGCGTCACCGGGCCCCGCCGCCAATAGGCGCCCTTGTAGAGATACTGCCAGATATCCTCGATCCGGTGCGCATCGCGGCCGATCAGGCACGGGATGACATGCTCGGTCAGATAGGCGGCGACTGAAAGCTCGCGGCCGTTGAGCGTCGCGTCGCCAAGGCCGTAAACGCCTTCGTCAGTCTCGATCTTGAGCGTGACGAAATTGCGCCCGGGGCAGGTGATGATGACTTTGGCGTCGATGATCTTGGGCATAATTACTCCGGGTTGATCGCGGCAATTTCTCGCCGGACGCCCCTCTAGTCAACCTCGGGCGAGCAGCGGCGCTGGACGCCAGCAGCCGATTTGCGCGAACTTCCATCGGGAACAGGCGCTTAGTTGCGGTAACCAGGAAGCGAAAGGCCGCGCACGATCGCCAGCGCGCGCAGCACGAATCCTGCGGCGGCGGCAGCGAATGCTGCAATCAATGGCGGCACGCCGATAAGCGCCAGCCCCACGAACAGAAAAGCGGAGAGTGCGGCTGCGGTCACATAAAGTTCAGGCCGCAGGATGATCGAGGGCTGGCCCGCCAGCACGTCGCGCAAGATGCCGCCGACGCACGCCGTCACCACGCCCATCACCGCGGCAGGCACGGGCGCGATGCCGAACGCCATCGATTTTGCGGCGCCGAAAACAGCATAGGCGGCCAGCCCGACCGCGTCGAACCAGTCGAGCGCGCGATCCTGCCACCAGCGGCGCGGCGTCACCCAGACGAGCAGCGGGATAGCGAGGCAGATGAGCGGATAACGGCTGTCATGCACCCAGAATACCGGAGCGCCGATCAACAGGTCGCGCAACGTGCCGCCGCCGGTTCCGGTGATGAGCGCAAAGAAGGCGAACGTCACCAATGTCTGCCGCTGCCGCGCCGCCTGCAGGGCGCCCGAGGCGGCGAACACGGCTATGCCGAGCATGTCGAACCACGACAGGACGATATCGATATGATGGGGCGTAATCATCGGAACCTCGTAGCGCGGCTGCGTGGCGGGTTCACGATAGCGTCAGGGGAAAATCGTTCGCGCATGAAAAAGGGGAGCCGACGCGAACGCCGGCTCCCCGATTTCTGGCCTCAAGCCCAGGCTTAGTTGCCCGAACCCGGACCGTAGGTGATTTCCACGCGACGGTTCTGCAGTTCGCGAACGCCGTCGGCGGTCTCAACGCGGAGGTTGGTCTCACCATAGCCCTTGGCGGTGATCACGCCGCCCGGGACGCCCTTCGACTGCAGATAGCTGCTGACGGCCGCAGCGCGACGCTCGGACAGACCCATGTTGTACTTGGGCGTACCCGAGGTGTCGGTGTAACCGGCAACCATCACCTGCGCCTGGCCGCAGCTACCATAAGCCGTGACCGCGTTGTCGAGGATCGACGAAGCCTCAGCGGTGAGGTCCGACTTATTCCATTCGAAGAACACGATGTACGGTCCCGGCGTGCACACCACTTCCGGCGGCGGAGGCGGCGGAGGCGGAGGCGGCGGGGGAGGCGGCGGCGGGGGAGGCGGCGGCGGCGGCGGCGGCGGAGCGGCCGGCGTGCCGAAGTTGTAGATGACGCTCGCCAGCAGGCTGTGCGAACGGTAGCGGTTCTTCACGTCGCGACCGAGCGAGTCGATCAGACGAAGGTTGTCCATGTCGAAGAAACGATACTTCGCACCGATGTCGATGTGGCTGGTGAGCGGCGCACGGATGCCCGCCAGAGCCTGCCACGCGAAGCGCGTGTCCGAATCGTTGAGGAACGCGCGGTCCGGGCCAGCGACGCTCCAGTCGAACTTGGCGCGGCCGACACCGGCGCCGCCGCCGACGAAGCCGCTGATGCCGTCGTCCGAACCGAAGTCCACAAGGCCGTTCAGCATGAAGCTGAGCGCCGAGGTCGGGCCGCCGGCTTCGGGGAAGGTGCCAGCGCCCTGCGGCACGGCCGAACCGTTATAGGTGGTGGTCTGCGACGAATAGTTCGTCACGGTCGCGCGGCGATAACCGACTTCGGCTTCCGCACGGAACGGACCGAAGTCATAGCCGATGATGCCGTCGACATCATAGCCGGCGCGATGCTTCGCGGTCGCGTTGTTCTTGATTCCGGCGATGTCGAGCTGAATGTCCTCGACAATCATGGCGCCGCCTTCGACGCCAACATACCACGACTTGTCTCGCGCCAGGGCGGGCGAGGCAATCGCCGTGGTGGCGAGCGCCACTGCAACGGCTAGCTTCCGCATATGAATCCCCTTTCTCGTGTGTCACCAAGGACAGCCGTAACTCCGTAACCCCAGCTTCGTTGCGGCGCAAGCATCCAATTGGGCAAACTGTTGCCAAAATGCCGCAGTCCTGAGCGCTTAAGTGCCAAAGCACAGGCCATTTATTACGCGATCAGGCCGTGCGCCCGCAACCTGTCGATGACTGCGGCGAGGGCGGCTCTCGCCTCCGCATCAATTGTTGCACCGCCGTCGGGAAGCGCCACCGCAGGCTTGCGCGCGCCGAGGACGGCAAGGCCGTCGATTCGGATTTCGACGGCGGGTTCGACGCCGACGATCCAGGCGCCGGCATCGCGCCGCCCCCAGAGTCCGCGGTCGATGATCCAGACGCGCATCCCTTCCGGCGGAGACAAAAACCGCCATCCGCCGCTCGTCCGGCAGGCGATCCGCCCCGCCGCGTCGCTCCACGCGCCGGAAGCCGGCTCGGCGACGATCCAGCACTGCCCCTCTTCGGGCTCGGCGGGCGGCGCGGCGGCGTCCATCGACAGGATGGCGGGCGCCACGGCCATGTCGATCAGCGCCAGCGCTTCGTTATGCGTCATGTCCTTCTGCGCCTGCCCGTTCACCAGATAGGGCAGGCCCAGCCGCGCGCTTGCATAGGGTCAGGACTCACTGATCAGAGCCAGAAGATGACGGTAGCAGCGAGTGCGATGGCGGAGAAGAAGGCGGTCGGGCATCTGTCATAGCGTGTCGCGA
>QFNN01000097.1 GCA_003240855.1 Sphingomonas sanxanigenens | reverse complement strand
CCCAGACGTCCGTAGCGCGCTCCGCCGTGGCGATGACGTCATCCCATTCGCGCTCGCGCGTCGAGATGTTGAGCATCGTTTCGACGCCTGCGGCGCGGGCGCGGGCCAGCACTGCGCCTTGCTCCTCGACAAGGCCCTTATAGTTGAGGTGGCAATGGCTATCTATGAACATAGGGCTTAGCTGGCGTCTTCCGACGGCAATTCAAGCTTCGGAAAAACCGGCGTCGGCGGCGCGAGCGTGAAGCCCGATGCGGCAAGACGGTCATGACGGTCGTCGTCGACCAGTGCGGCGTGGTCGCGTTCCTCGAACGGCACGCCCATCTGGTCGAGCAGCGCGGCCGCGCCTGCCGGGATGACGGGAGCGATCGCGATCGCGAGTTCCGCAATCGCGCGGTATAGAGTCGCCAGAACGGCGGTCATCCGATCGGGATCGGTCTTGCGCAGCGTCCAGGGCGCCTGCGCATCAATATATTGATTGCAGGCGAATACCGCGCGGATCCAGGCGTCGATGCCCTGCGCAAGCGCCAGGTCCTGGAACGCCGCGGGCAGTTCTTCGGCGCAGGCGCGGCGGACGAGCGTGAGCAGTTCGGCGTCGGCCGGATCGGCTCTGCCACCGGCGGGAACCTTGCCTTCGCAATTCTTGGCGATGAAAGCGAGCGTCCGCTGCGCGAGATTGCCGAGGCTGTTCGCGAGATCGGCGTTCACGCGCGTGACGATCGCTTCGGCCGAATAGCTGCCATCCTGCCCGAAGCTGACTTCGCGGAGCAGGAAATAGCGCAGCGCATCGACGCCGAACGCATCGGCGAGATCAAGCGGATCGACGACGTTGCCGAGCGACTTGGACATTTTTTCGCCGCGGTGGAGCAGAAAACCGTGGCCGAACACCGCCTTGGGCAGCGCGATCCCGGCAGACATGAGGAATGCTGGCCAATAGACTGCGTGGAAACGAATAATGTCCTTACCGATCACATGAAGATCGGCCGGCCAGAAATGCTCGTAGCCTGCATCCGGGTAGCCCGCGCCGGTCAGGTAATTGGTGAGCGCGTCCACCCAGACATACATGACATGGCCGGGGCTGTCAGGCACCGGCACGCCCCAATCGAAGCTGGTGCGTGAGATTGACAGGTCAGAAAGCCCGCCTTCGACGAAGCGGATCACTTCGTTGCGGCGGCTTTCGGGACGGATGAAGCCCGGATTGTCGGCATAATGTTGAAGCAGCCGGTCCTGATAGGCTGAGAGGCGGAAGAACCAGCTTTCCTCGACGGTCCATTCGACCGGCGTGCCCTGTGGCGAAAGGCGCCCCCCCCCTTCCCCGTCGACAAGCTCCTTCTCGTCGTAAAAGGCCTCGTCGCGGACCGAATACCAGCCTTCATAGCGCCCCGAATAAATGTCGCCGCTGGCGACCATCGCGCGCCAGATCGCCTGGCTCGCGGCATGATGATCGGCGTCGGTCGTGCGGATGAATCGATCATAGCTGATCCCAAGACGATCATCCATTGCCTTGAAATAGGATGACATTTCGTCGGCGAGCGCCTTGGGGGCGACGCCCCGGTCACGCGCCGTCTGCGCCATTTTCAGCCCATGTTCGTCGGTGCCGGTCAGGAAGCGCACCTCGCGCCCCATGAAGCGCTGGAAACGCGCGATCGCATCGGCTGCGATCGCCTCATAGGCGTGGCCGATGTGCGGGCGGCCATTGGGGTAGCTGATCGCAGTGGTGATATAGAAAGGCTTGGCCATGGCCTCAGCCTTTAGCGGATGACGCTCCGGGAGCAAGGCCGGCGACGAGCGTGCCGAGCTCAAAGGCCACCGCCTGCGGATCGAGCGCAAGCGGCTGGGCGCTGGCGGCCAGCGAGCGCGCGGCTTCCCACGCGGCGAGAGCCCGGGCGAGTTCGACGCCCGATCGTTTCGCGGCGAGAGCGGCGATGAAGGCGGGCGCACGTTCGAGAAAGGCCTCGAAGCGCGGCTGGGCGGCCTTGGTCGCGAGCGCCCGCGACAGTGCGGATCGTTCGGCGTTGGCGGGATCTCCCGCGCCGGCCAGCCGGGCGAGGGCGGCGTCGAGCCCGGCGATGTCGAGACCCGCGAAGCGCAACGCCATGCCCGGCGACCCGTCGGAAAGCGCGACAAGTGCGTCAACCTCGCCATTGCCGGCATCGGGAAGCTGGGCGCGGATCGCCCGATCGGTCTCGACCGGCGTAAGGGGCTGGAAGCGCAGCACACGGCAACGCGAGCGGATCGTCGGCAGCAGGCGGCCCGGCGCGTGGCTGATGAGAAAGAAGATCGTGTTGGCCGGTGGCTCTTCGAGATTTTTGAGCAACGCATTTGCGGCGCCGCGTTCGAGATCGTCGATCGCATCGATCAATATGACGCGGCGAAAGGATTGCGAGGGCGTGCTGCCGAGTATCGGCTGGAGCGCGCGGACCTGCGCGATGCTGATGTTGCGGGCAAGCTCGTTACCCGTATCGCGCGGGAGGCGTTCGAGCAGCTTGTAATCGGGGTGGCTGCCGGCAGCGATCAGCCGCGCAGTCGGATGATCTTCGGGGACCGCGAAACCGGGCGCGCCTGCGATGGGCAGTGCTGCGTCGGCGAGCAGCCACCGCGCCGCCAGTCGCGCGAAGAGTCCTTTGCCGATGCCGCGCGGGCCGGCGAGCAGCCAGGCGTGATGAAGTCGCCCCCCCGTCGCCGCCTCGCGCAGTTCAAGCACCTGTTCGGCATGGCCGACGAGCGGCGTCATGACGCCAGTCCGTCGAGCGCGGCGAGCAGCCGGGCCGTCACCTCTTCCTCGCCGCCGTTCGCGTCGATCACGCGGAAACGGGTGGGCTCCGCATCGGCGAAACGTTCGAGCAGCGCCGCGACGCTGGCGTGATAGGCGGCATCACGCCCGCCGATCCGGTCGGCGGCGCCAGCGTCGCGGCGCTCGGCGCGTGCGGCGGCTTCGCCCGCAGGAAGCGCCAGCAGCAAGGTCCGGTCGGGGAGCAGGCCGCCGCTGCCGATGCGGTGGAGCGCCAATATGTCGGCGTCGTCGATACCGCCCGCACCCTGATAGGCGCGCGAGCTGTCGATGAAGCGATCGCAGATCACCCAGGCGCCGCGTTCGAGCGCCGGACGGATGGTGCGTGCGACATGATCGGCGCGTGCGGCGGCGAAGAGCAGCGCTTCGCTCCGGGCGCTCCAGCGAGCGCCATCACCTTCGAGCAGCAATGCTCGGATCGCCTCGGCCCCCGCCGAGCCGCCCGGCTCGCGCGTCAGCACCACGTCGATCCCGCGCGCCTCCAGCGCCGCGGCGAGCCGCCGGGCCTGGGTGGACTTGCCAACCCCTTCCCCGCCCTCGAGCGAGATGAAGCGGCCGTTCAACGCCCGAAGAGCGACATGAGGCCGGCCCAGGCGCGGCCGAAGAAGCCCGCCTCGGCGACGTCGCTCGCGGCGACCAGCGGCATCACCTGCGGCGGCGTGTCAGGCGTCGAGACGACGAGGTCGGCGATATGGTCGCCCGCCTTGATCGGCGCCTTGACCGGGCCGTTATAGACGACCTTGACCTGCATCGCGCTCGTGGCGCCGCCGGGCAGCGTCACCGCCAGATCGCGCGGCGCGACGAGACCGACCTTGTTGACGCCGCCAAGCTGGACCTCGGCTGTCTCGACCTCCGCGCCCTTTTTGAACAACGCCTTCGACGTCCAGGCGCGGAAGCCCCAGTCCATGAACTTCACGGATTCGGAAATCCGGTTGTTGAAGCTGTCCAGCCCCGCGACGACCATGACCAGGCGGCGGCCATTCTGCTCGGCCGATCCGGTGAAGCCGTAGCCGGCTTCCTCGGTATGGCCGGTCTTGAGACCGTCGGCGCCCTGTACGCGACCGAGGAGCGGATCGCGATTGGCCTGGGTGATGGGATCGCCTGCGCCCAGCGTCTTGCCCCAGGTGAACGAGGTCTGGCTGTAGAACTGCTTGTAGAGATCGGGGAAGTCGCGGATGGTGGCGGCGGCGAGATGCGCCAGATCGCGCGCCGTCGTGTAGGTCACGCCATTGTCCGGCCAGCCGTTGGAAGTGCCGAAATGGCTGTTGGTCATGCCCAGCGCCTGGGCGTGGCGGTTCATCTCGGCGACGAACGCGGTTTCGGTGCCGCGAATGCCCTCGGCCAGCACGACGCAGGCGTCATTGCCCGACAGGGTGACGATGCCGTGGAGCAAATCCTTGACGCTCACCTGCTCGCCGGTCGACAGGAACATCGTCGATCCGGCGGCGGGGCCATGCCATTTCTGCCAGGTTTCGGGGCGGACGGTGAAGCTCTGGTCAAGCTTCAACTCGCCCTTCTTGATGAGATCGAAAGCGACATAGACCGTCATCATCTTCGCCATCGATGCCGGTGGCATCCGGCGATCGGCGTCCTTGGAATAAAGCTCGGCGCCAGAAGAGAGGTCTTCCATATAGGCGATCGGCGCCGCCGTATCGAAAGGCGGCGCGGCCGCGATCGTGGGCGTGGCGAGAGCGATCGTAAAAAAGGAAGCGGTAACAAGAGCTTTCATGTCTGGCCTTCAACAATGTCTGAAAATCAATTGATCGCCTCGCCGACGATCGCGGCATCGCGATAGCCTTTCGCGACGACATCCGCCAGCGAACGTCGCGCTGCGGTGGGATCATATGGCCCCAGACGCACGCGCCAATAGCCGCCGGCAGCCGAGGCGAGCCCGCCGAGCGACGCCGCAAGCCGTTCCGCATTGGCGCGGCTCGCGAAGGCGCCAACCTGCACGAAGGCGCGCTGGAAGCCGGAACGGATCACCGCAGGCGCGCCCTCGCCCACCGGCGCAAGCGCGCGATCGGGGCGTGCGGCGAGACGGCGGCGGAGCATGGCGAGCTGTTCGGGCGCGATGCGCGGACGCTCGTCGACCTTGCCGCCGCGCGTCAGGGTGCGCTGTTCGCCTGCCGTGGGATCGACGCGGCGCACGCGGACGGCGGCGTTGCCATGGCCCTCGATGCCCAGTTGCCGCGCCGCGCCGCGCGACAGATCGATCAGCTTGCGTCGCGAAAAGGGACCGCGATCATTGATGCGCACCAATATGGTCCGGCCGGTTTCGAGCGCAGTCACTTCGACATAGGAGGGCATGGGCAATGTGGTGTGCGCGGCGCTGATCGCGTCAGGATCGAAGCGCTCGCCATTGGAGGTGCGGTTGCCTTTCGCTTCCTCGCCATACCAGCTCGCCCAGCCGACCTCGTCATAGTCGCGGACGTCGGCGGGGTGATAGGCGATGCCCCGCACCATATAGGGATCGCCGACCTTGACCGGTTCGGCCACGGCCGGCCGCGTCGCGACGCGTGTGCCTGCCGATTGATCGCGCCCCGCCACGCCGCAGCCGGCGAGGAGGAGAAGCAGCAGAAGCTCAGCGCGCGACCGCATCGGCCAGCAATCCCACCGAGAGCGCGTAGAAATTGGAGCAGTTATAATCGAGGATGGCCCGGTAATTGCCGGTCAGCAGATAGGCCGTCTGGCCGGAACCGTCGGGTTCGAGCAGGGTCGCGAGTTCATCGTCGCGCGGCCAGGCCGCCGATTGCGGCACGATGCCCCTGGCGCGCCATTCGGCGATGGTCAGCCAGCGGCTGTGGCGATCATGCACGCGCGGGCAGCGAGGCGATTTGGTCCTGGGCGCGATTGTGCTGCGATCAAGCGATGCAGGCACGTTGACCGCGATCCCCCACGGCTCTCCCGGCCGCCATCCGGCGTCGACGAAATAGTTGGCGATCGAGGCCAGCGCATCAGGCGCGCTCGTCCAGATATTGATGCGTCCGTCGCCATCGCCGTCGCGCGCGAGGCGCAGATAGACGCTGGGCAGGAATTGCGGATAGCCCATGGCCCCCGCCCAGCTCCCTTTCAACTGATCGCGCGGTACGCCGCGATCGATCATCTTGAGCGCGGCGATGAACTCGCCGGTGAACAGATCGCGGCGGCGGCCGTCATAGGCCAGCGTCGCCAGCGATCGGAGCAGGTCGAAGTCGCCCGTATAGGCGCCATAATTGGTCTCATGCCCCCAGATCGCGACCATGATCGATTCGGGAACGCCCGTTTCGCCCTCGATCCGCTGCAACTGGGCGCGAACGGCGCGATATTTGGCCTGCCCGCGCGTAATGCGATCGGCGTCGACATGGCGCGCGCGATAAGGCGCAAAAGCCGGGATGGCCGAGGCAGGCGCGTTGGGATTGCCCCCCGGCTGCGACTGATCGAGCTGGATGACGCGCGGATTGAAACTGAGCGTCGGCAGCACGGCGTCAAGTGTAGGCCGCGTCACGCCTTCGGCCAGCGCCCGGGTGCGCAACCCGGTCAAAAAAGTCTGGAAACCAGCGTCGTCCTGCGCCGCCGCCGGCATCGCCGCCAGCATCAGGCCAGAGACGAGCGCCGCAAAAAATCTGCTCATCGCCCTCCCCTTTGAGCAGTCTATCTTGCCACAGCGGGCGAACCGATAACACTCGCCTCATCGCACGGCAGGCACAGGAGGCCGCGCGCCTTTTCGCTTTGCCATCGCGCGCGGTGACGATATTGCGCGCGAGCACATGGAAGCGTGGCCGAGTGGTTGAAGGCTCTCGTCTTGAAAACGAGCATGCGAGAGATCGCATCGTGGGTTCGAATCCCACCGCTTCCGCCACATTCCGCGGCATTCAGTGGTTTCCGAGTTCACGCGCGTTGTAGATGGCAGCGCGGCGCATGGGCGCAATTCCGGCCTTCCTTCCGGACGCGGCGATACGCTCTAAAACAGGCAAGTGCGATCAATAAGCTGCGGCGTCGACAGGCTAAAGGGGCGATGCGCATCCGAAGCGCTGCTGGAGGTAAGTTGATCCAATGGCCGTCCGCCGTGTTCTGCTTTATTTCGCCTGGAGCCGCCCGGGTGAGGCTGGCGCGCCCTATCTCGTCATAGACGACCGCTTTCCGGCGATCTTCGAGTTGCGTCGTCTTTTTTATCCGGCCTTTGAGCCGCTGGCGGATCCGGCGGCGGCTGACCAGGGCATTGCCGGCTTTCTCGATCACGTCCAGAAGCCCAATTTCGCCGTATTCGCCGAACAGATGAGCGTCGAGACGGCGCGCGCGACGATCCAGATCGAGCGTGTCGCCGACGATGGATTCGTGACGGCCCTCGACGAAGCGATATTGTCGCGGGTCGACACCGTAGTCGTGATCAGTTTCGATTCGTTCAGGACCGGCCAAAGCGCGACCGAAGCCGAAGTCGCGGCTGTCCGTCATTTTCTGCAGGACCCCGATCATCTCATTTTCGTCTGCCCGCATCACGACATTGGCGAGGCGTATGGCGTCGCGGCCGATATGATTGGCGATCGGCGTGTCGCAGAGCATCTCCATCATGGCGACAAGGCCATTCCCCCGCGCCAGGGCTTTGGCGGCTTCGCACGATCGCTGCTCGCTGGACTGGGCGTGCCTGTCGAAAATTGTTTCGGGCTTCATCCTGCATCCGAAGCAGACGGGGCGCCGAGTCCGATCGATGCGGAGCGCGGCCTTGATCGGCTGCGCCTTCTGGAAAGCGTCGAGACCTTCAATCTTCACGCGCATCTGCCGCAGCTCGAACGAACCGGAGGCGGCCTCGAACGGCTCGACGTGCTTGCCCGACAGCGCATCGATATGACGATGCCGCCGCACCCCTTCACGGCGGACGGCCGCGACCGGTTCGACGCGCTGCTCCAGTCGACGGAAGCGGCGTTCCCCGGCACGCTGCTCGTCTGCGATACGACCATGTTCAGTTCGACGGCAGGTGGCGTCGACAGCCTCAGGCGGCTATGGTCGAACATAGCGCGACGCGCGGTGCGAAGCGGGAACTGAACCGGTAATGAAGGCCGGCCGCTATATGATTGATGTGGTTCGGGGCGCAGGTTACATACCTTTCAGGATCAGGGCGCAACAGCGGGGCAAGGACATGCGGCTGACATCCGTGGCGGGCTGGATTGCGGCCTGCGCTTCATTATCCGGATGCGCGCGGCGATCCGCCCCTACGCTCAGCCTGTTCGGCGCCTATTTCCCGATCTGGATCCTGTGCGGGATCATCGGCATCGGCGCCGGGCTGGCGACGCGCCTGGCGCTGGTGGCGGGCGGGCTTTCCGAAGCCATTCCTGCACAGCTTCTGCTTTGTGTGGCGGTCGGCGTGATCGCTGCGAGCCTCGCCTGGTTCTGGCTGGGGCAATAACAGGTGGAAGTCGCCGGCCAGCGCCGCACGCGCGGCATCGCCAAGATCGCGGTGCTTGTCGTGGTTCTGATCGCGGCTGCGCTGCTGGCCTACAGCCTCGATCGGTCGAAGCGCTATCCGTCGACCGACGACGCGACGATCGATGCGGAAGTCGTGCATGTCGCCGCTGCGGTCGGCGGGCGTATATTGAAGATCGGGGTTGCCGAGAATGCGCATGTTCACCGCGGCGATCTGCTGTTCCAGATCGATCCCTTTCCCTATCAGGCGGCTGTCGAGCAGGCGGAAGCGGAACTGTCGCTGGCGCGGGCCGCGCTCGGCACGCAGGGCCGCGCCGTCGCGACGCAGCGTTCCGGGGCGACGATCGCTACCGATCAGGTCGGCCGCGCCGCCGCCAATCAGGCGCTGGCCGCGCGCACTGTCGCCCGGCTGAAACCGCTGGCGGCGAGCGGCTATGTTCCGCGCCAGCAACTCGATCAGGCCGAAGTGGCGCTGCGGGACGCCAATAGCTCGCTCGCGCAGGCGCGTGAGCAGCAATCCGCAGCGCATGTCGCGATAGATACGGTCGAAGGCGCGACGGCGGCGGTGCGGGCGCGCGGAGCTGCGCTGGTGCTCGCGAAACGCGCGCTGGCCGACACCACGGTGCGCGCGCCGCATGACGGCCGCGTGGTCGGGCTCACGGTGCTGTCTGGCGAGATGGTTGCGCCGTCGCAATCGCTGTTCACGCTCGTCGCGGATGAGGAATGGCATGCGGTGGGCAATTTTCGCGAAGGCGCGCTGCGCCATGTCGCGCCGGGCGATTGCGCCACCGTCTATTCGCTGATCGACCCCTCACGCGCTATCCGCGGCACGGTCGACGGCGTTGGATCGGGCGTGCTCGACACCGATCGGGTCAACCTGCCGCGCTCGGTGCCTTATGTTGAAAAATCGCTCAACTGGGTGCGCGTCGCGCAGCGTTTCCCGGTGCGGGTGAAGCTGGACGCCCCGCCTGCGCAACTGATGAAGTTGGGCGCAAGCGCCGTGATCGAAGTGCGTCATGGCGCGGCTTGCCGCTAATCCCGAAAGCGGCGCGCGTGCGACGCTTTCCCTGCTGCTGGAGCCGACGCGCGACCGTATCGAGTTGGCGTTCCGGCTGGCGCTGATCTGCATGCTGACGGCCCTCGTCGCGCAATATTATGGCACGCCCGATCCGGCGCTGACGGCCTATATCGTCTTTTTCCTCAATCGTCCCGAGCGCACGACAAGCCTGATCTTCAACCTCGCCTTCGCGGTGCTCGTCTCGATCGTTATCGGCCTTGTGCTGCTTCTCGCGATGCTCGTCGTCGACGCGCCCGCCTGGCGGGTCGTCGCGATGGCGACCGTCTCGATCGTCTTTCTCTTCCTCGCCTCAGCCAGCAAGCTGCGTCCGATTGGCGCTATATTGGCGATGATCGTCGCTTATGCGCTCGATCTTCTCGGCTTCGTCCCGTCGGGCGAGTTGGCGACGCGGGCGCTGCTGTACGCCTGGCTGTTCGTCGGTATCCCGGCGGGCGTTTCGCTGGTGGTGAACCTGTTCATCGCGCCTGCCCCGCTTCGTCTGGCCGAATGCGGGATCGCCGATCGGCTTCGCGCGGCCGCCGCAATGCTGCGCGATCCCGACGAGGCGCAGTTGCGCAGATTCGAGCATTATCGCGACGAAGGCGCCGGCGAGATTCTCGACCGGCTCCGCCTGGCTCATGTCGAACGCACGGTCGCGCCGGCTACCGCGCCTCGTCTGACGGCCGCCGCTTATTCCACCGCTATCCTGATGCAGCAGGTGGATGCGATCCGCGCTGAGGCAGGCGTTGGGATGGCGTGGCGGGACGAAGCAGCGGACACGATCGAGGCGATGGCAGGCGCGTTCGACAAGGGCGGCTACCCGATCGGGATCGAACCGCCGGCGGGCGGAGATGCCTTGCCTCCGGACGCCCGCGCGCTCGTTCAGGATTTCGACGCCGTGCTGCTCCATTTCGCCGATCCCCCGCCTGAAATGCAGGTTGCCGAAACCATTCCCCCCGCAGCGGCGAAAGCCGGCTTCTTCCAGTCGGATGCCTTCACCAATCCAGAGCATCTCCGTTATGCGGTCAAGACGACGGCGGCGGCGATGTTCTGCTATTTCCTTTATGTCCTGCTCGACTGGCCGGGCATCCATACCTGCCTCATCACCTGCTATATCGTCGCGCTCGGCACGGCGGGGGAGACCGTCGAGAAGCTCAGCCTGCGCATCCTGGGCTGCCTTGTGGGCGGGGCAATCGGCACGGCGGCGCTCATCTGGTTGATCCCGGTGCTCGATTCGATCTGGGGGCTGCTAGTCGTCGTCTTTGCCGGCGCGCTGTGCGGCGGGTGGATCGCCGCCGGAAGCCCGCGCATCGCCTATGCTGGCTTCCAGTTCGCCTTCGCCTTCTTTCTCTGCGTGATTCAGGGTGCGGGCCCGGCCTTCGACCTGACGATCGCGCGTGACCGGGTGATCGGAATCCTGATCGGCAATCTGGTGGTCTATCTGGTGTTCACGCGTGTCTGGCCGGTCAGCGTCGCCCAGCGCATTGATCAGAGCTTCACCGCGCTGCTCGCTGCGCTCGCCGCCTTTGCGCGGCTGCCGCTCGATGCGCGAAGGCGAGGCGCGCCGGCTCTTCACGCCCGTTTCTCGGCGCTTCGCGGCGATCTTGCGCTGATCCCCTATGAGCCAGCTTCAGTGCGCCCCGCCGCCGGCTGGATGGCCCGGCGCGACGAAGCGCTGGACGCCGTCGCCGCACTCGCACAGCCGTTGCTGCTCGATGGCGATGCGCGCTTCTGGACGCCGGCCGCCGCGCAACTGGAACGCCTCGCGCGGCGTCCGGGCGAACAGCCCGATAGTCCCTCCGCCCAATCGACGCCCTGCCCCTTAACCCGGCCTATTCATGAGACTGAGGTTCCGGGCTTGTTGGGTGGCGATGCGTTTTCGGTGATGTGATCCGGACGAGCGCCTCTGGCGGTGTTTTTCA
>QFNN01000096.1 GCA_003240855.1 Sphingomonas sanxanigenens | reverse complement strand
ACCGGGCGATCCGTGCGCTTGCGCCGCCGCCGGGGGGCGCGCTGCTGGAGGTTGGCTGCGGCACCGGGCGCAATCTGATCGTCGCCGCGCGAAGCTGGCCCGAGGCGCGTTGCCATGGCTTCGATATTTCGGCCGCGATGCTGGAGACGGCTGCGGCAAGCATCGCGCGGGCGGGGCAGGGCGGGCGCATCGCGCTGGCGCGCGGCGACGCCGCAGGTTTCGACGCGCAGGCGCTGTTCGGCGTGCCGGCCTTCGATCGCATCCTCATGTCTTACACGTTGTCGATGATCCCGCCATGGCGGCAGGCGATCGCGGCGGCGGCCGATGCGCTGGCGCCGGGCGGCGAGCTTCACATCGTTGATTTCGGGCAGCAGGAGCGGCTTCCGCGCTGGTTCAGGCGCGGACTTCACGCCTGGCTGGCGAAGTTCGACGTCACGCCGCGCGCCGACATGGAAGCGGCGCTGCGCAATCTGGCCGCCGAGCGGGGACTGACGCTCAGCTTCCGTCCGCTCTATCGCGGCTATGCGTGGGAAGCCGTGTTGCGGCGGCCCGATCAGCCGCCGGCGGCGGCATAAGCGTCAAAGCAGGCCTGCGCCGCCCTTTGGCCGGCGCATCGCGCGCCGATCCGGTCAGGCGGCCTTGCGCATTTCCAGTCGGTCCCAGATCTCGGTCAGCGCCTCGACGAGTTCGCGCATCATGTCCTCATTATGCGCAGGCCCGGGGGTGAAGCGCAGCCTTTCGGTGCCGCGCGGCACGGTGGGATAATTGATCGGCTGCACATAGACGCCATATTCGGCCAGCAATATGTCGCTGATCTTCTTGGCTTTCACCGGGTCGCCGACCAGCAGCGGCACGATATGCGTGGTCGAGTTCATCACCGGCAGGCCCGCGTCGCGCATCATCGCTTTCAGCCGGGCCGCCGCGGCCTGCTGGCCCTCGCGCTCCACGCTCGACGATTTCAGGTGGCGCACGCTCGCCAGCACGCCGGCGACGAGCACGGGCGACAGCGAGGTGGTGAAGATAAAGCCCGGCGCATAGCTGCGGATCACGTCGATGATCTGCCGGTCGGCCGCGACATAGCCGCCCATCACGCCGAACGCCTTGCCCAGCGTCCCTTCGATGATGGTCAGCCGGTGCGCCACGGCGTCGCGATCGGAAATGCCGCCGCCGCGCGGGCCGTACATGCCGACCGCATGGACCTCGTCCAGGTAGGTGAGGGCATTATATTTGTCGGCGAGGTCGCAGATTTCCGCGATCGGCGCGATGTCGCCGTCCATCGAATAGACGCTCTCAAACGCGATCAGCTTGGCGACGCCCTTGGGCGCTTCGGCCAGAAGCTTCTCGAGATGGTCGAGATCATTGTGGCGGAACACCCGCTTCTCGCAGCCCGAATTGCGGATGCCCGCGATCATCGAGGCGTGGTTGAGTTCGTCGGAGAAGATTATGCAGCCCGGCAGCAGCTTGGCGAGAGTCGAGAGCGTCGCCTCGTTCGAGACATAGCCGGAGGTGAAGAGCAGCGCGCCTTCCTTGCCGTGGAGGTCGGCCAGTTCTTCCTCTAGATCGACATGATAATGGGTGTTGCCGCCGATGTTGCGCGTGCCGCCCGATCCCGCGCCGACATCGTGGAGGGCTTCCTCCATCGCCGCGATCACTTTGGGATGCTGGCCCATCGCCAGATAGTCGTTCGAGCACCAGACGGTGATCGGCTTCGGCCCGTTATGCCCGGCGAAGCAGCGCGCATTGGGGAACATGCCCTTGTTGCGCAAAATGTCGATAAAGACCCGGTAGCGCCCTTCGGCGTGCAGACGGTCGATGGCCTGGGCGAAGACGTGGTTATAGTCGACCGCCCGCTCTTCGGATGTCTCAGTCATCACGGTCGCCGCGATACTCCCGAAAAATCCGCAATGCCAGTGATAACGCTTCGCAAATTGTCGATCATAATGATCGCTGGTCCAGGTCGTCTAAAGCGCTTCGATCCGCGTCAGGCCGAAGCCGGCGAGCGCGGGGGCCAGCGCCCGTTCGTGCGGGCCGAGCGCGGTGAACAGCGCAACGCCTTCGCCCGTATCGTCGGGCCAGTCCTGCGCTTCGGTCAGATAGTCGATCCGCCGCGCGATCCCGTCCGCGCCGTCGACCAGCGTCACGCCGGGCGCCGCGCGCGCCAGCTCGGCGTCGACGAGGCGGAAATGGGTGCAGGCGAGCACCGCCGCATCCATTCGCTCACCCCCCGGCTGATCGGTCAGCCCGCGCATGATCGCCTGATATTCGGCGGGGTCGGCATGATGGCCGCGCAGCTTGGCCTCGGCCAGCTCGACCAGCCGCGCCGATCCGTGGCGCAGCACGATGCAGTCGGCGGCGAACTCGGCGGCCAGCCGGTCGACATAGGGCTGGCGCACGGTCGCATCGGTGCCCAGCACGCCGATGACGCGGTTGCGCGAGGCGAGTGCGGCGGGCTTGATCGCGGGAACGGTGCCGACGACGGGCAGGTCGAGCGCCGCGCGCACTGCGGGCAGCGCGATCGTCGACGCGGTATTGCAGGCGATGACGACGAGGCGCGGGCGATAACGCTCGACCAGCCGGCCGAGCAGCGCGGGAACGCGCGCGGCGATTTCCGCCTCAGTCTTGAGGCCATAAGGAAAACCGGCTGAATCAGCGGCATAGACGATCGGCGCATTGGGCAGCAAAGCCCGTGTGGGGCCAAGGACGGAAAGCCCGCCGACCCCCGAATCGAAGAAGAGGAGGGGGCGGCTGTCGGTCGTCACCGGCTTAATGTAAGTTGTTGCGCAGGGGGATCAAAGCCCTATTGTTGCGCGGAAAGCTGTTGGGGGCGTCTGATGTCTGGCATTTTGTGGGTCGGCCCCGCGATCGCGCTTGTCCTTGGTTATCTGCTCGGATCCATTCCCTTTGGGCTGCTTGTCACACGCATCGCCGGCGTGGGCGACATCCGCAGCATCGGATCGGGCAATATCGGCGCGACCAACGTGCTGCGCACCGGGCGCAAGTCGCTTGCCGCGCTCACGCTGCTGCTCGATGGCGCAAAGGGGGCGGCGGCCGTGCTGCTCGGCGCTTATGTCCATCCCGAAGGCGGGGCGGTGCTGGGTGCTGCGGGCGCCTTCTTCGGCCATCTCTACCCCGTCTGGCTGGGCTTCAAGGGCGGAAAGGGCGTCGCGACGCTGCTCGGCATCTGCCTTGCGCTCTACTGGCCGATCGGGCTGGTCTTTGCCGTCGTCTGGCTCGGGATGCTCGCCTTGCTGCGCTATTCGTCGGTTGGCGGGATGAGTGCGGCGGTCTCCGCGCCCGTCGCCGCCGCTATTTTCGGCCGGTTCGATCTGGTGCTGCTGCTCGTCGCCTTCGCGCTGATGGTGTTGTGGAAGCATCGCGGCAATATCGAGCGGCTGCTCGACGGCACCGAGCCGCGCGTGGGGTCCAGAAAGGCGTGAACGCGGCCGACGCGCCCCGGCGCGCCAACCTTCGTCTCATCAGATCGGCCAATGTCGGCCCCGTCACCTATGCAGCCTTGCTTCGCCGCTTCGGCAGCGCGGAAGCGGCGCTGGACGCCATTCCGACGCTGGCGGCGCGCGGCGGGGGCAGGGCGGTCGCGCTTGCCGATCCGCGTGCTGTCGAGGCCGAGTTTGGCCGCGTCGCGGTGCTCGGCGCTCGCCATATCTTCATCGACGAGCCGGATTATCCGCCCTTGCTGCGCGAGATCGAAAGCGCGCCGCCTGCGATCATCGTGCGCGGCGACGCGGGGCTTGCCGCGCGCAGCGTCGTCGCGATGGTCGGCGCGCGCAACGCATCGGCGGCGGCATGCCGCTTCGCGCGCGGGCTGGCGCAGGATCTGGCGCGCGAGGGCGTCGTCGTCGCCTCGGGGCTGGCGCGCGGGATCGACAGCGCGGCGCATGCCGGGTCGCTCGACGGCGGCACGATCGGGGTGATCGCCGGCGGCGTCGATGTGGTCTTTCCACCCGAAAATGCTGCGCTTCAGGATGCGGTGGCGACGCAGGGCCTGCTGATCGCGGAACAGCCGCCGGGCGTCGAGCCGCGGGCGCGTCACTTCCCCTGGCGCAACCGGATCATCGCGGGCGTGGCGGCGGGGACGGTCGTGGTCGAGGCGGCGCCCAGATCGGGGTCGCTGATTACCGCGCGGCTGGCGGGCGAGGCCGGGCGCGAGGTGATGGCGGTGCCCGGATCCCCGCTCGATCCGCGCGCACAGGGCTGCAACCTGCTGATCCGCGAAGGCGCGACGCTGATCCAGTCCGCCGCCGATATCATCGAGGCGATCCGCCCGATCGACGCGCGCGTGCTGCGCGATCCGGGCGCGGGCTTCGACGGCGGGCCGGTTCCCTCCGATGCGTCCGACCGCGAGCGCGCGTCGATCGTCGATCTGCTCGGGCCAGCGCCCGTGCCGGTGGATGAGCTGATCCGGCTGTCGGGATCGGCGCCCGCCATCGTGCAGACGGTGCTGCTGGAATTTGAGCTGGCCGGGCGCCTCGATCGTCACGCCGGCGGGAAGGTCAGCCTGGCGGGTTGAATATATCGACCTGCGGCCTCCGTCATTGCGAGGCCGCAGGCCGAAGCAATCCAGAACGACGCCGGGCATCGAAGCTGGATTGCTTCGTCGCGCAATGACGGAATGGTGGACCGCGAGGCTGTCCGCCACCCGCCAATCGGTGCATAGTGCTGCTTAGGGAACAGGGAGGTTGGCGATGAAGCATCTGGCGATCCTCACCATAAGCGCGCTGGCGCTCGTTGCGCCGGCGTCGGCGCGTGACCGCAGCTATGAGCGCAACCGCGCGCTCGTCCAGCCGGCGGCGGGCACGCTGCGGCTCTATTCGGGGCCGGGGCTGACCGGACGGGTCACGACGCTCAACGAGACGATCGGCGATCTCTCGGCTTATCGCTTCGCACGGCGGGCGAGCAGCCTCTATGCCGTGGGCAACTGGCAGGTCTGCACCGAGCCGGCCTTCAAGGGCCAGTGCCAGACCTACACCGGCCGCGTCGACTCGCTCATCTATCTCGGCACGAGCAACGGGATCATGTCGGTGCGCTATCTGGGCGGGCGATAGGGCTGGCTGCCATCTGGCCCCCGCCGTCGCTGCGCTCGCAATGACGGCGACGGGGGCGACGATCATCGGAAATCCGGCCTTCACTGATCCTGGCAGATCGCCTTGGGGCTGTTGGGCGCGCAGATGGTCAGCCCCGAAAGCAGGGCATCCGCCCAGCCTATGTCGTCGCCCGTCGCCTTCCGCCTGATCGCGATGCGCGCGATGTAGAGCGTGTCGCCGCTGCGCGTCGCGGCGGCGAAGAGGCTTTCGGGGCGGCCGGTCTGCGCGTTGAGCGGGCAATCGCCACTGATCCGCGCGACGGGGCCGGGATCGCCCGGCGTGCTGACGACCGCGCTCAGCGTCGCGCCGGGGCAGGTGGATCGCCACATCGCGCCGATCTGGCCGGCGGCGTCGGCCGCGTCGGTCTGGCCCGCGCCGGCGAAGCTCTGCTCCATGATCATCCGCGACCAGGACTGGAGCGTTTCGCCGCGCCGGATCCGCTGGATCACCTTTGCGCCCCCGCGATCCTCGCCCCAGGCGATCGTGAAATCGTCTGCGGGCGGCAGCGCCAGCCATTCGGCCGCCGATCCGACATGCGGCGCGGCGGCGGCGAGCGCGGCGACCAGCAGCAGGCTCACGCCGCCGCCCGGCCGGGCTTGAACGGCGCGGGGCCGCCCACAGATTCAATCTTTGGATTGTGCGTCACGCCACCCCCTTGACTGGACTTGCCCGGTCTTTCCACCCTACGCGTACGCACGAGGGGCATCGAACAGATCAATGCAGCTAGTCATCGTAGAATCGCCTGCCAAGGCGAAAACCATCGAGAAATATCTGGGCGGGGATTATCGCGTTCTCGCCTCCTATGGCCATATCCGCGATTTGCCGCCCAGGGACGGATCGGTCGATCCGGACGACGGTTTCGCGATGGAATGGGAACCCTATGCCGACAAGGGCAAGCAGCTCCGCGCGATCGCCGACGAAGCGAAGAAGGCCGACCGGCTGATCCTCGCCACTGACCCCGATCGCGAAGGCGAGGCGATTTCCTGGCATGTGCAGGAAGTGCTGAGGGCCAAGAAGGCGCTGCCTCAATCGGTCGAGCGCGTGACCTTTAACGCGATCACCAAGGCGGCGGTGACCGAGGCGATGGCCAAGCCGCGCGAACTCGATACTGACCTGATCGACGCTTATCGGGCGCGGCGTGCGCTCGATTATCTGGTGGGCTTCACCCTCTCGCCGGTGCTGTGGCGCAAGCTGCCCGGCGCGAAGTCGGCGGGGCGCGTCCAGTCAGTCGCGCTGCGCCTGATCGTCGATCGCGAGCGCGAGATCGAAGCGTTCGTCGCGCAGGAATATTGGTCCATTTTTGCCGATATGGAACATGACGGGCAGGCTTTCATTGCCCGTTTGGTTCGTTTGCGCGGCGAGAAGATCGATCGCCTGACGCTGGGCGACGCCGGTGATGCAGAAGCGGCGAAGGCCGCCGTAGAGGCCGGTCGTTTCACTGTCGCATCGGTTGAAACCAAGCCCGCGACGCGTAACCCGCCGCCGCCCTTCACCACGTCGACGCTGCAGCAGGAAGCCGCCCGAACACTCGGCTTTTCCGCCAGTCACACGATGCGCGTCGCGCAGGGACTCTATGAGTCGGGCCTGATAACCTACATGCGCACCGACGGCGTGCAGATGGACGGCAGCGCCATTTCCGCCGCGCGCAAGGCGATCGCCGATCGCTACGACGCGTCCTACGTGCCGGACAAGCCGCGCCAATATACGGCGAAGGCCAAGAATGCGCAGGAAGCGCACGAGGCGATCCGCCCGACCGATTTCTCCAAGGATCGCGCCGCGTCGGGTGACGATGCGCGGCTTTACGACCTGATCTTCAAGCGCGCGCTGGCGAGCCAGATGGCCTCGGCGCGGATGGAGCGCACCACCGTCGAGCTGGAGGAAGCGACAGGCCAGACGGCGCTGCGCGCGACCGGGCAGGTCGTGCTCTTCCCCGGCTATCTCGCGCTTTACGAGGAAGGGCGCGACGATGTCGGCGCCGGATCGGGCAAGAATGGCGACGGCGAGAGCGACGAGGATTCGCGCCGCCTGCCGCGGCTTGCCGCCGGTGACGCGCCCGCGAAGAAGGCGGTTCACGCCGAACAGCATTTCACCCAGCCGCCGCCCCGCTTTTCCGAGGCCAGCCTCGTCAAGCGGCTGGAGGAACTGGGGATCGGCCGCCCCTCGACCTATGCGTCGATCATCCAGGTGCTCAAGGATCGGGCCTATGTGCGCACCGAGAAGAACCGTTTCTTCGCCGAGGAGAGCGGGCGGCTGGTGACGGCGTTCCTCGAACGCTTTTTCGAGCGTTACGTCTCCTATGATTTCACCGCCGGGCTCGAGGATGAGCTCGACGATATCTCGGGCGGCCGCGCGCAGTGGCAGGCGGTGCTCGAGGCCTTCTGGCGCGACTTCAAGCCCAAGACCCAGCAAGTGATGGAACAGAAGCCGTCGGACATCACGGCTGCGCTCGATCAGTTCCTCGAACCCTATCTCTTCCCCGCGCGGGCCGACGGATCGGACCCGCGCCTCTGCCCAAATTGCGGGCAAGGGCGGCTGGCGCTGCGTGGTGGGCGTTTCGGCGCTTTCGTCGCCTGTTCCAATTATCCCGAATGCAAATATACGCGCCGTTTCGCTCAGCCGGGCGGCAATGGCGGCGAGGATAGCGGTCCTGAGGCGCTTGGCGTCGATCCCGCGACCGGGCTGGAAGTCTCTAAGCGCAGCGGGCGCTTCGGCCCCTATCTGCAGCTTGGCGAGGGCAAGGAAGCCAAGCGCGCGTCGATTCCCAAGGATCTGCCGGGCGATGGGCTCGACCTCGAATGGGCGCTGAAGCTGCTTTCCCTGCCGCGCGAGATCGGCGCGCATCCCGAGACGGGCAAGATGATTACGGCCTCGATCGGTCGCTATGGCCCCTATCTGGCGCATGACGGCAAATATGCCCGGCTGGGCTCGACCGCCGAGGTGTTCGAGACGGGCATGAACGCCGCCGTCGTCAAGCTGGCTGAGGCCGCGGCCAATGGCGGGCGGCCGGCGCGGGGCGCGGCGGCGGCGCCCTTGCGCGTGCTGGGCGCCCATCCACGCACCGAGGCGGAGATCAGGCTGATGGCGGGGCGTTACGGCCCCTATGTGACTGACGGCGCGACCAATGCCACCCTGCCCAAGGGCGTAGAGCCCGGGGCGCTGACGCTGGAGGAAGCCGCGCAGTTGATCGATGCTCGCGCGGCGGCGGCTCCAAAGGGCAAGAAGAAAGCGGCGGCGAAAAAAGCTCCGGCGAAAAAAGCGCCTGCCAAGGCTGCGAAGAAAGCGCCGGCCAAGAAGGCTGCGACGAAGAAGGCGCCTGCCAAAGAAGCGTCCGATTGATCGGCTGTCCTGCCCGCTCGCGGGAAGGCGGCGCGCTCTAAATGGTCAGGAGTCTGTCGTCGTCGAGCGCCGCGAGCAGCGAGACGAGGCCGCCCGCCGCGATACGCCGATCCAGCGTAGAGAGATCGATGCCGGCCGCGGCGAGGCCGGTCTGGCAGGCGATGATCGCGACATCGAGCGCAAGCGCATCGGACAGATCTGCGTCGCCAAGCCGCGCCACGGCCCCTTCGTGCAGATAAAGCCGCGTGCGCGCACCGAGCGCGGCCGAGGCGCTGGCGATCGCGAGGGCGGCGGCGAAGCGTTCGGCGTCGCCGGTTGCGACGATGATCGTCAGGCCTTGCACGAGCAGCCGGGATCCTTGGGCAGCGCGATGGTGCGGAAACGGAAGGCGAGCGCATCGAGGATCAGGAGCTGGCCGGCACTGTCCGCGCCAAAGGTCAGAATCTGGCGGATCGCCTCGATCGCGGCGAGCCCGCCCATGCTCTGGGTAAGCGCGCCGAGCACGCCCTGATCGGCGCAGCTCACGTCGGGACGATCCGGATCGTCGCCGACGAGGCAGCGATAGCAGGGCTTGCCCGCTTCCCACCCGCGATAGACGGCAAGCTGCCCCTCGAACTGCCCCACGGCGGCCGAGACCAGCGGGATATGAAGCGCCTGGGCGGCGGCGGCGACGATCAGGCGGGTGGCGAAATTGTCGCAGCCGTCGATCACCACATCCGCGCCGGCAAGCAGGGCCTTGGCATTGTCGCCGCCGAGACGGACAGGGCGGCGCTCGACCGTCACGTCCGGGGTCAGGCGCGCGATTGCGTCCGCAGCGGCGTCGACCTTGGGGCGACCGACATCGGCCGTGCCGAACAATGTCTGCCGCTGGAGGTTCGAGAGCGCGACTAAGTCGTCGTCGATCAGGCGCAGCCGGCCCACGCCGGCCGCTGCCAGCGCTTCCACTGCCGGGCAGCCGATCCCTCCGACCCCGATGATCGCGATAGTCGCGTCGAGCAGCCGCTTCTGCCCTTCGCCGCCAATCTCCTTGAGGATGATATGGCGGGCGTAGCGATCGATCTGCGTGTCGCTAAGCTCGGTCACACGCCCGTCGAACCGAAGCCGCCTGCGCCGCGCGCCGTTTCGTCCAGTTCATCGACCTCGGCGAAAGCGGCGAGAGTGACGGCGGCGGGAACGAGCTGGGCGATGCGATCGCCGCGCGCGATGGCGACGGGATCGCTGCCGAGATTGGCGAGTATGACCTTCACTTCGCCGCGATAATCGGCATCGATCGTCCCGGGCGTGTTGAGGCAGGTTATGCCGTGCTTGAGCGCCAGCCCCGAGCGGGGGCGGACCTGGACTTCATAGCCTTCGGGAATGGCGATAGCGAAGCCGGTGGCGACCGCGTGGCGCGCGCCGGGGGCGAGCGTCAGATCCTCGGCGGCGACGACATCCATGCCGGCGGCATGCGCGGTGGCGTACGCCGGCAGGGGCAGCCCCTCGCCATGCGGCAGGCGCTTTATGCGGATGGCGATCGGCGCGCTCATGCCGAAACGCCCAGCGCATCGGCGATGCGTTCGGCAAGCCGGTCGGCGACCTGCTCCTTCGTGCCTTGCGGCCAATCCTCGATCCCCGATGCGGTGATGAGGTGAACGCGATTTTCGGCACCGCCCATCACATCGCCCGAGACATCGTTGGCGACGATCCAGTCGGCGCCTTTGCGGGCGCGCTTGGCGACGGCGTTTTCGACGACATTCTGGGTTTCCGCCGCGAAGCCGACGACGAGCGGGGGGCGCCGCGCATCGTGCGCCAGCTCGGCGAGAATGTCGGGATTCTCCGACAGGCCAAGCGTGGGCGGAGCCCCATCGGCGCGCTTCTTGATCTTCTGATCGCTGGGTTCGACGCGCCAGTCGGCGACGGCGGCGACCATCACTGCGGCATCGGCAGGCAGCGCGCGGCCGACCTCGCTCGCCATCTGCCGCGCGGTCTCGACATTGATGCGGGTGACGCCCGGCGGCGTGGGGAGCGACACCGGGCCGGCGATCAGCGTCACCTGCGCGCCGCGCGCCGCCAGGGCGCCCGCGATGGCGAAGCCCTGCTTCCCCGAGGATCGGTTGGCGATGTAGCGGACGGGGTCGATCGGTTCGTGCGTCGGGCCGGCGGTGACGATGATGCGGCGGCCGGCAAGTCGCGCGTCGCGTGCGATCCAGGCCGGTCCGCCTTCGGGCGGCGGCAGCTTGGCCGGCCTTTTTGCGATCCCGGCGGAGAGCAGCGCGCGGATGCGTTCGAGGATCGCCGGCGGCGCGGGCAGGCGGCCGGGGCCATATTCGTTGCACGCCATCACGCCTTCGTCGGGTTCCATCACGGTCAACCCGTCGCCTCGGAGCGTTGCGACGTTGCGACGCGTGGCGGGATGAAGCCACATGCGCACGTTCATCGCAGGCGCGACGAGCACGGGCGTGTCGGTGGCGAGCAGCAGCGTGGTCGCCAGGCTGTCCGAAACGCCGTTCGCCATCTTGGCGATGAGATCGGCGGTGCCGGGGCAGACGACGACCAGATCGGCGTCGCGGCTGAGCTGGATATGGCCCATCTCCGCCTCGTCCTTCAAAGCCCACAGGCTGGTAAAAACCTGGTCTCCGGACAGGGCGGCGAGGGTCATCGGCGTCACGAAATGCGCGCCGCCTTCGGTCAGCACACAGCGCACTGACATGCCGTCCTTGCGGATCAGGCGGATCAGCTCGCACGCCTTGTAGGCGGC
>QFNN01000095.1 GCA_003240855.1 Sphingomonas sanxanigenens | reverse complement strand
ATTGTGGGCGCCGGCATGGCCGGTGCGAGCCTGGCGGCCGAAATTGCGCCGCATGCGTCCGTGCTGTTGATCGAGGCGGAGGATCAGCCCGGTTATCATTCGACGGGGCGTTCCGCCGCCTTCTGGGATGAGACCTACGGCGGTCCGGCGATCCAGCCGCTCACCACGGCGTCGGGCGACTGGCTGCGCGATCATGGCCTGCTCGGCGCGCGCGGCGCGATCTACCTCGCTCGCATCGGGCAGGAGGAAATGGCGGAGGCCTTCGTCGCCGATTTCCGGGAATCGGGCGTCGTGCTCGAACGGCTCGATCGGGCTGCGCTCGATCGGCTGTTGCCGGGGCTACGGCCTGAATGGACGCTGGGCGTTTGGGAAGGAAGCTGCGCCGATATCGACGTGGCCGGGCTCCATGCCCTCTATTTGAAGCAGGCGCGCGCGGCCGGCGCCGAACTGCGCACCGGCTGCCCGCTGCTGCGTGCGGAGCGGACGGGCGATGGCTGGATCGTAGAGGCCGGGGAAAGCCGCGTGGCGGCCGGGCTGCTGGTCAACGCCGCGGGGGCGTGGGCCGACAATGTGGCGCGGCTTGCAGGCGCGCCGCCGATCGGCATCCAGCCCTATCGGCGGACCATCGCCCAGCTTGTCGTCGATCCCGCGCCATCGTCCTCCATGCCGCTGGTCGTTGCGATCGACGGGCAATATTATTTCAAGTCCGATGCGGGCGGGCGCCTGTGGGTCAGCCCGCATGACGAGACGCCGAGTCCGCCTTGCGACGCCGCGCCCGAGGAACTGGATGTCGCCATCGCCATCGATCGCCTGCAGGGCGTGGTCGACTGGCGGATCGCGCGCGTCGAGCATAAATGGGCGGGCCTGCGCAGCTTCAGCCCTGATCGCGTCCCCGTTTACGGCTTCGATCCGCTTGCGCCGGGATTATTCTGGTGCGCCGGGCAGGGCGGTTTCGGGATCCAGACCGCGCCGGCCGCGTCAAAGCTGGCCGCGGCCCTGCTTTTGGGGCGCGAGCCCGATCCGATGGTGGCGGGGATCGATCCGGCTCCCTATCTTGTCGATCGCTTCAGCGAGGACCGCCAATGATCATTCTCTACACATGGAAAACGCCCAACGGCCGCAAGCCGGCGATCATGCTTGAGGAGCTGGGCTGGGCTTATGAGGCGCGGCCGGTCAATATCGGCAAGAACGAGCAGTTCGATCCCGATTTCCTGAAGATCGCGCCGAACAACAAGATTCCCGCGATTGTCGATACCGATGCCGAGGGTGGCCCGCTCGCCATTTTCGAGAGTGGGGCGATCCTCACCTATCTGGCGGAGAAAAGCAGGCGTTTCTGGCCCGCCGCAGGGCCTGATCGCTGGAAGGTGCAGGAATGGCTGCACTGGCAGATCGGCGGGCTGGGGCCGATGCTCGGCCAGCTCAATTTCTTCGCCAACCGCGCGCCGGAGAAACTGCCGATCGCAATCAACCGTTTCGCCGAGGAAGCCGACCGGCTGTTCGGCGTGATGGAAAAGCGGCTGGGCGAGGCCGATTATCTGGGCGGCGATTATTCGATCGCCGACATGGCCGCCTATCCGTGGATGGCGGTCGCGCGGGCGCTGGCGTCGCAGCAACTGGCTGACAGGCCCAATATCGATCGCTGGATGGCCGCGCTCGCCGCACGCCCGGCAGTTGCAAAGGGCATGGCCATTCTCGACTGATCGCCGGTTCCCGGCGAGCGCAATGGGCCGGCGGGGCGGAGTGCGGCGGCGGCCGCGCCTCACATGGGCGGGCGCGCGCCGCCGACAGCGCCTCAGCGGCGGATTTTGTGGGCGGCCAGGGCGATCGCGCCGCCCACGGCCAGCCCGAACAGCCCCGATCCGATCTGCGTGACGATCCATGACGCCATCGGGGCCAGCGCGCCGGCGGCATGGCCCGCCCCTTCGGCGAGATGGTGGATGACGCCCGCCGGCTCATGCGATCCCAGCTCTTCGAGGCCGTGGACCAGGATGCCGCCGCCGACCCAGATCATCGCGGCGGTGCCGATCGTCGCCAGCATCTGCATGACGACCGGCATGCCGGTGACGAGCCGCCGCCCGATCGCCCGCACGAAGGACGAGGACCGCCGGGCCAGATGCAGCCCGATATCGTCCATCTTCACGATCAGCGCCACGACGCCGTAAACGCCGATGGTGATCCCGACGCCGACCAACGCCAGCGCGATGGCTTGCAGGCCGATCGACAGGTGCGGCAGTTGCGCCAGCGCGATCGCCATGATTTCGGCGGACAGGATCAGGTCGGTGCGGATCGCGCCCTTCACCTTGGCCTTTTCAAGCTGCGCGGCGTCCAGGCCGGCGTCGTCATTGTCCTCATGCGTCTCGCCGCTGAACGCCTCGATAACCTTCTCGGCGCCCTCGAAGCACAGAAATGCGCCGCCCAGCATCAGCAAGGGCGTGATCGCCCACGGCGCGAAGGCGCTGAGCAGCAGCGCCGCCGGCAGCAGGATCAGCAGCTTGTTGCCCATCGATCCCAGCGCGATCTTGGCGATCATCGGCAATTCGCGCTGCGGCGACAGGCCGACGACATAGCGCGGCGTCACGGCGGTATCGTCGACGACGACGCCCACCGCCTTGGCGCCGGCCTTGCTCGCAGCCGCCCCGACATCGTCGAGCGACGCGGCGGCGAGCTTGGTGATGCCCGCAATATCGTCCAGCAGCGCGACCAGACCCGATGCCATCAATGAGTTCCACTGCGAATAAGGGGTTGGAGAGGTGCTCGGGCCATTCATTCCCGCTGGCGGAGATCGAGGCAAGCCTTTGGCGGGTTGTAAAGCGCGATCGTCATTGCGAGCGAAGCGAAGCAATCCAGAGAGACCGGGCGCCGGGCTGGATTGCCGCGTCGCTTCGCTCCTCGCAATGACGACGGCTGGGTAGGTTACACCCGTTCCTTTGTGGCGGAGAAGCGCACGCCCGGATTGCGATCGACGACGTAGTTCAGTTCCCAGCCGTCCTTCGCCATGAACACCGGCGCGCCGTCGCGATCGGTGGCGAGCGCGCTGCGGTTAAGCCCGGTGAACGCCTTGAGCGCGGCGGCGTCGTCCGACGCGATCCAGCGCGCCGTGCTCCATGGCGAGGGTTCGAGCGAGGCCTCGACGCGATATTCCGCCTCGAGCCGCGAGATGAGCACTTCGAGCTGGAGCTGGCCGACGACGCCGACGATCCACTGACTGCCGATTTCGGGATAAAAGACCTGGATGATGCCTTCCTCGGCCAGATCGTCGAGCGCCTTGCGGAGCTGCTTGGTCTTGGTCGGATCCTTCAGCGCGACGCGGCGGAGGATTTCCGGCGCGAAATTGGGCAGCCCGGTGATCGTCACGCCGCCGCCATCGGTCAACGTGTCGCCGACGCGCAACGTGCCGTGGTTGGGGATGCCGATGATGTCGCCTGGATAGGCTTCGTCGGCCACTTCGCGTTCGCGCGCGAAGAACAGGATCGGGCTGTGCACCGCAATCGCCTTGCCCGTGCCCATCTGGTTGAGCTTCATGCCGCGCTGGAAGCGCCCCGAGCAGAGCCGCATGAAGGCCACGCGATCGCGGTGCATCGGGTTCATATTCGCCTGCACCTTGAAGATGAAGCCGGTGACGGCCTTGTCGTCGGGCGAGACGGGGGCAGGATCGGCCGGCTGCGGGCGCGGGCTGGGGGCGAAACGCGCGAGCGCGTCGATCAGCTCGCCGACGCCGAAATCCTTCAGCGCCGATCCGAAATAGACGGGGGTGAGATCGCCGTGGCGATAGGCTTCCGCGTCGAAAGGCGCATAGCCGGCCTGCGCCAGCTCGGCCTCCTCGCGGAGCAGCGCGAGCCCGTCGGCCGAGATCAGCGCGTCCAGCTTCGGATCGTCGAGGCCGGAAACCTGCGTCTCGTCGCCCTCGAACGCGCCGGTGTCGTCGGCAGCGGGGCGGCTGAGGCGATTATGCTCGAGATTGTAGAGCCCCTTGAAATTGCCGCCCATGCCGACAGGCCAGTTCATCGGGCTGACATCCAGAGCAAGCTGGTCGGCGACCTCGTCGATCAGCTCGAAGGGCGATCGGCCCTCGCGGTCGACCTTGTTGATGAAGGTGATGATCGGCACCGATCGCAGGCGGCAGACCTCGAACAGCTTGCGCGTCTGCGCCTCGATGCCGCGCGCCGCGTCGATCACCATCACGGCGGAATCGACGGCGGTCAGCGTGCGATAGGTGTCCTCGGAAAAATCCTCGTGCCCCGGCGTGTCGAGCAGGTTGAAGGTCAGCCCGTCGCGCTCGAAGGTCATTACCGAGGACGTGACCGAAATGCCGCGCTGCTGCTCGATCTTCATCCAGTCCGATCGCGCGCGCCGCGCCGATCCGCGCGCCTTCACCTCGCCCGCCGCGTGGATCGCGCCGCCGAACAGCAGCAGCTTTTCGGTCAGCGTGGTCTTGCCCGCGTCGGGGTGGGAAATAATCGCGAAGGTGCGCCGGTCGGGGCGGTTGGTCGGCCGAAGGGTCATGGCGCGCGCCCTTAGCGGTTTCGCGCGCGCATGGCGACCCCCACCCCGATCGGTCAGGCCCGGCTACTCACACTTGCGCGGCCGGCGTCGCCGCATCGTCCTTCGCGCTCGCCGTCTGGTTCGCCGGCCGCGCCGCCAGCCGATCGGCATAGGCCATGAAGCTGTCGCGCTTGGGCAGCGTGCCGAACTGGGTGCCCCACATCACCTGCGATCCGACATAGACGTCGGCGGCGGTGAAACTGTCTCCGGCGACATAGTCGCGCCCCTGCAGATGCTTGTCGAGCACGTCCACGGTCAGGTCGTAATTGCCATAGCCGAACATGCGCCCCAGCTCCGCGCTCGGCGTGAACTGCGCCGCGCGATTGGTGACGGCCTGTTCGACCGGACCCGCCGCAAAGAACAGCCAGCGATAATAATCGGCGCGGTCGCCGAGCGCGGGCGCCAGTCCGGCCTGGGGGAAAGCGTCGGCCAGATAGGCGCAGATCGCCGCGCATTCGGTGATGACCTTGTCGCCGTGGCGGATCGCGGGAACCTTGCCCATCGGATTGACCGACAGATAGGGTTCGCTTTTCATCGTCGAGGCATAGTCGAGCAACACGACTTCATAGGCCGCGCCCGCCTCCTCGAGCATCCAGCGCGCGATTCGTCCGCGCGACATCGGATTGGTGTAGAGAATCAACTGCTTCGCCATTGTCCGTCTCCCTCGGAGTTGAGGTGAACATAACAGGAACGCAGGGCCGAGTCAGCCCTTCAGATGCTCGTTGAAGAAGGCGATCGTTCGCGCCCAGGCGAGCTTGGCTGCATCGGCGTTGTAGCGCTCGGCCGAGGTGTCGTTGTTGAACGCGTGGTTCACGCCGGGATAGTCATGGACGATCACGCTTTTGCCTGCCGCCTTCAGCGCATCGGCAAAGGGCTTTGCGGTGGTGGCGACGCGCGTGTCGAGCCCGGCGAGGTTCATCATCAGCGGCACGTTGACCCTGGCGGCCTCGGCGGGCGCGGGGGCGGGGCCGTAATAGGAGACTGCGGCCGCCAGGTGCGGCGCGCCCGCCACGGCCAGCCGGTCGACCATCGCGCCGCCCCAGCAATAGCCGACGACGCCCGCCTTGCGCCTGCCGGCAAAGCGCGCGAACGTCGATTGCGCGTCCTTTGTCGTAGCGGCGAGGTCGAGTTTGCCGATCATGTCGCGCGCCTTGTCCTCGTCGGCAGGCGTGCCGCCATCGGGCGCGAGCAGATCGGGCGCGACCGCTGTGAAGCCTTCCAGCGCGAAGCGGCGCGCGACATCGCGAATATGGTCGTTGAGGCCGCGATTCTCGTGGATGACGACGACCAGTGCAGCCGGCGCGCCTTTCGCGGGATTGGCGACATAGGCGCTCATCCTGCGTCCCGGCGCGCTGTCCCACGCCACGGTCTGCGTTTTCAGCCGCTTGTCGTCGGCCGCGACGATCGCGGCGGCGGCGGGATCGGCGGCGATGCCCGCGAGCAGGGCGGAGGCGGCGGCGGGGCTTCCCGCCAGCAGCGTCAGTTCGCCCAGAAAGGCGCGGCGGTCGCGCCCTTCATGCGTGTAGCGGTCGTAAAGCGCGATCGCGCGCGATCTGATGTCGTCCCGGTCCATTGCCGACTCCTCTCCTCCAGCCCCCGTCGCCGGGTGTAACGCAAGAGGAGAGGGGCAGAAACCTCAAGGCCCGTTTTGAAAATGCGCCTTCGGTGCATTTTCAAAACGGGCTCTCAGCCGCTTATTCGGCCCCGGGCGTCCATTTCGGCTTGTCGCGATACTTGCCGAACCAGGCGAGGATCGCCGAGGCCTTGGCCGCCGCCTGGCTGGGCCGCGCGGCGATGCCGCCATGGCTGGCGCCCGGCACCTTCACCAGCGCGGTCGGCACATGCAGCAGGTTGAGCGCGGTATAATATTGCTCGGATTCGCTCACCGGGGTGCGATAATCCTCGCTGCCCACGACGACGAGCGTCGGCGTCTTGACGTTGCCGACCAGCGACAGCGGCGAGCGCGCCCAATAGCCCGCCTGATCCTCCCACGGGAACTTGTCGAACCAATATTGGTGGTACATCGGCGCGCCGTCGGAGGTGAGGCTGAAGCTGGTCCAGTCGATCACCGGCTTCTGCGTGGCCGCCGCCTTGAAGCGATCGGTCTTGCCCACGCTCCACGCGGTCAGCACGCCGCCGCCCGAACCGCCGGTGATGAACAGATTGTCCGGATCGGCATTGGCGGTCGCCACCGCCGCATCCACCGCGCTCATCAGGTCGCCATAATCGTCGCCCGGATATTTGTGGTGGATGAGGTTGGCGAACTCCTCGCCATAGGATGTCGATCCGCGCGGGTTGGTGAACAGCACGATATAGCCGGCGGCGGCATAGAGCTGGTCGTCGGTCGAGAAACTCGACGAATAGGCCGAGAAGGGACCGCCGTGGATCTCGAGGATCAGCGGATATTTCTTCGACGGATCATAGTTGGGCGGGGTGACGATCCACGCATCGACCTTGCGGCCGTCGCTTGCGGTCACCGCCAGCGGCTTCACCTGACCCAGCGTCTTGGCGCTCAGGAAGGCGTCGTTGAGGTGCGTCAGGCGGCGGCCTTCGCCGCCCCTCGTCACTTCGACATCGGCGGGGCGCAGCGCGGTGCCGCCGGTATAGGCGATGGTCCCGTCGCGCGAGACCGAGAAGCTGCCGCCGGTGTAGGGGCGGTCGAGCGAGGCGCCTTTCAGTCCGCTCGCGAGATCGCGCAGGCTGCCGTCGAGCCCGATGCGCGCGACCTTGGTTTCGGCCTTGTCGTCATATTTGACATAGACCGCCTTGCTGTCCGCCGCCCAGACGATGTCGTCGACCGAGCGGTCGAGCGACGCGGTCAGCACGCGCGAACCCGATCCGTCCGGGTTCATCACATAGAGGCGGACATTCTGGTAGCCCAGATATCTGTCGTCATAGCCCAGATAGGCGATGTGCTTGCCGTCGGGCGAGAGCAGCGGATTCTGGTCCGGCCCCTTGCGCGTGGTCAGCGGCTTCACCGCGCCGGTCGCGACGTCGAGCGCATAGACTTCGCTGTTGGCGGGGCTGCGCTCCCAATCCTTGTTGCGGTTGGCGCTGAAATAGATGGTCCGCCCGTCGAGCGACCAGGAGAGCGGGCCGCCATCGTCATAGGGGCCGAAGCTGAGCTGCTGCGGCGCGCCGCCATCGGCAGGCACGACGAAGATATGGTCATGCCCGGGCTTCAGATAGCCTGCGCCGTCCGCGCGATAGGTGACGGCGGTGATGACCTCGAGCGGATCGGCCCATTTCGCGCCTTCGGGCTTGGCGGGCGCGTTGCCGAGCGAAGCCGGCGCATCGGGTACCGCGAGCGTGTAGGCGAGGCGGCTGCCGTCAGGCGACCAGGCGATCGATCCGGGGCTGTCGGGCAGGCTCGTCACCCTGGCGGTCGCGCCCGTCGCGATCCAGCGCACATAGAGCTGCGGCGATCCGCCGCCGTCGCTCGATACATAGGCGAGGCGCTTGCCATCGGGCGACCAGCGCGGGCTGAAATGCGCGCCGGGGCCTGCGACCAGCGGCGTCTGCGCGCCGCTGCGCACGTCGATCAGCCAGATGGTCGATCGCGCCCGGTCGGTCATGATGTCGTTCGATTTGCGGACATAGGCGACGGTCGCGCCGTCGGGGCTGATCTGGGGATCGGCCGCGACTTCCAGCCCGAATATGTTCTTACCTTCAAAGATGCGGCTGGGGCCGTCGGCCGGGGCGGCCAGGGCAGGCGCGGTAAGGGCGGGCGAAGCGGCGAGCGCCAGTAGCGGCAGCAAGGCGAAACGGAACATGCAGAGACCCCCTGGGGATGTGGACGGCGGCAATCTGATGATTTCGCGCGCCTTGGCAAGGGGGCGGGGCGCCTATTTGCCGATCGCCAGCAATTCCCGCGTCCGCGCGATCCCATAAGCATAGGCGGCTGCAAGCGTTGCCGGATCGTCGTCGCCACAGCCCCAGCGATTGATGGGCTGCGCCAGCGCCGATTCAAGCAAACCGGCATCGCGTATGCCCACGCCGCCGCCATGCTCCGCAATCTGCCGCGCATGGACTGCGTTCGCATCGGCGATTGTCAGCCACGCTGGCTTGTCACGCGTTTCGCCGCTCACTGGGCGAGGACGTGCAGAATATCCCTATCCTCGCGCATGATCCGTTCCGCGAGCGCCGCGCGCTTCTCGAAATCAGGGCTCGATGCTGTGACGGTAAACCCCTCGGGCCGCTCGGTCAGATACGGGCTGTCGCCAAGCCCGACGCGCAGGCGTGCGAGCACTTCCTTGGGCAGGCGCAGACCGGACGTTTTCTCAAGAGCTCGCGCGAAATGCTTGGGATGTCTTATTCTAGGATTCCTGAGCCGCGTATCGGGCTTCACATCAAGCTCTGTCAGGAGCGGCGATGCGCGACGCAGTCGATAAAATGTCGTGCTCGTCGCGCACTGCCGACCTCATCAGACGGTGGCCTCAGCGCCTTGAGCGCTAGAAACATGTGTTCCACCGTCGTCCATTCGAGCTTCTTGCCGAAATCGACTTCAAAACTCGTTTCAACCGCGCGCAGCAAGTCCAACTCGTCACCGTCGCCGACAAGCTTCAGCGTGTCGGCGACGGCTCCGGTCAAGCCTTGACCTGCGCCTTGGCGGCGCCGCCCTTCTTGCGCGGCTTTTTCGGCGGGGCGGGGGTGATCTCGAAGGCGAGCGCGTCGTCCTTCAGATGCACCTTCACTTCGCCGCCATGGACGAGCTTGCCGAACAGCAGCTCCTCGGCCAGCGGCTGCTTGACCTTCTCCTGGATGAGGCGGCCCATCGGGCGCGCGCCATAGAGCTTGTCATAGCCGCGCTGCGTGAGCCACGCCTTGGCGTCGTCGTCGAGCGTGATGTGGACTTCGCGGTCGGCCAGTTGAAGTTCGAGCTGAAGGATGAACTTCTCGACCACGCGCGCCACGACTTCGGGCGGAAGATAGCCAAAGGGAACAATGGCATCGAGCCTGTTCCTGAACTCCGGCGTGAACATCTTCCTCACCGCTTCCTCATCCTCGCCCTCGCGGGTGACGTTGCCGAAGCCCAGCGCCTCGCGCGCCATGTCGGACGCGCCGGCATTGGTCGTCATGATGAGGATGATGTTGCGGAAATCGACCGTCTTGCCGTGGTGGTCGGTCAGCTTCCCATTGTCCATCACCTGCAGCAGGATGTTGAACAGATCGGGATGCGCTTTCTCGATCTCGTCGAGCAGCAGCACCGAATGCGGGTTCTGATCGACCGCATCGGTCAGCAGGCCGCCCTGATCATAGCCGACATAGCCCGGAGGCGCGCCGATCAGCCGCGAGACCGAGTGCCGCTCCATATATTCGCTCATGTCGAAACGCTGGAGCGGGATGCCCATGATCGTAGCGAGCTGGCGGGCGACCTCGGTCTTGCCGACGCCGGTCGGGCCGGTGAACAGATAATTGCCGATCGGCTTGTCGGGATCGCGCAGCCCGGCGCGGCTGAGCTTGATCGCCGAGGCGAGCTTCTCGATCGCGAGATTCTGGCCGAACACAACGCGCTTCAGATCGGTCTCAAGCGTTTCCAGTGACTTCTTGTCGTCGGTCGAGACGGATTTCGGCGGGATGCGCGCCATCGTGGCGATCACGGCCTCGATCTCCTTGGGCGTAATCACTTTCTTGCGCTTGGAGGGAACGACCAGCATCTGCATCGCGCCGACTTCGTCGATCACGTCGATCGCCTTGTCGGGCAGCTTGCGGTCGTTGATGTAGCGCGCCGACAGCTCCACCGCCGACTTGATGGCGTCGGGGGTGTATTTGACGCTGTGGTGGCTCTCGAAGGCGGAGCGCAGCCCGGTCAGGATCTTCACCGTATCCTCGATCGACGGCTCGTTGACGTCGATCTTCTGGAAGCGGCGGAGCAGCGCGCGATCCTTCTCGAAATGGTTGCGGAACTCCTTGTAGGTCGTGGAGCCGATGCACCGGATCGATCCGCCCGACAGAGCCGGCTTGAGCAGGTTCGATGCGTCCATCGCTCCGCCGCTGGTCGCGCCCGCGCCGATCACCGTGTGGATCTCGTCGATAAACAGGATCGCATGAGGCATCTTCTCCAGCTCGGAGACGACGGCTTTCAGCCTTTCCTCGAAATCGCCGCGATAGCGGGTGCCGGCGAGCAGCGCGCCCATGTCGAGCGAATAGATGACTGCGGGCTTGAGCACGTCGGGCACGTCGCCTTCGATGATCTTGCGCGCCAGGCCTTCCGCGATCGCCGTCTTGCCGACGCCCGGATCGCCCACATAGAGCGGGTTGTTCTTCGACCGGCGGCAGAGGATCTGGATGGTGCGGTCGACCTCCGCCGAACGCCCGATCAGGGGATCGACCTTGCCTTCGCGCGCCTTCGCATTGAGATCGACGGTGAACTGCTTCAACGCGCTCTCGCTCTTCTGCTTGCCTTCGGCCTTGGCGGGCTTCTCCTCTTCCGCGCCTTTCACTTCGCGCGGCTCGGGGGCCTGCCCGCCCTTGCCGACACCATGGCTAATGAAGCTGACGGCGTCGAGGCGGCTCATATCCTGCTGCTGTAGGAAATAGACGGCATAGCTTTCGCGCTCGCTGAACAGCGCGACGAGCACGTTGGCGCCCGTCACTTCGTCGCGGCCCGAGGACTGGACGTGGAGGATCGCGCGCTGGACGACGCGCTGGAAGCCCGAGGTAGGCGAAGGATCGGTTTCACCCTCGACGCGCAGCGCCTCCAGCTCGGTATCGAGATAGGTCGTCACCGCCTCGCGCAGCTCGTTCAGGTCGACGCCGCAGGCGACCATCACCTTAGATGCGTCCGAATCGTCGATCAACGCGAGCAGGAGATGCTCAAGCGTCGCATATTCGTGGCGCCGGCCCGAGGCCTGGGTCAGCGCCCGGTGCAAAGTGGCTTCGAGAGTGGGGGCAAAGGATGGCATTCAGTTCACTCCTGAGGGGCGGCCGTGCGGCGGACCCTGTCGACTCTCTATGTCGGTAGTCGGGGCGCGTGCATCAAGGATGGTCCCGATCATCGCCTCGCCTATCGCTTGAATAGGGCATCGGCGCTTGCCCGATGGTTAACCGCGCCTTCGCGTTTCGCGCGGGTGCGCGCGACTTCCGCTTCAAGCGCTTTGACGC
>QFNN01000094.1 GCA_003240855.1 Sphingomonas sanxanigenens | reverse complement strand
GCAGTTCGATGTCGCGATTCTTGACCGCCGACTGAATGAGGCGGATCGTGGCCGTCGTCGGCTTGTCGCCGCTCTTCATCGCCTCGACGAGCGCGGCCTTGATGTCGTCGCGAATCATGCGCTTTCCCTGCTGCTTTCCGGAAACCTCCCTCATAGGGCGGCGGCGCAGATTTTAATAGATTGACCGGGCGGGATGCGGCACCTATCCCGCCGCCCGTTTACCCGTAAGAGGACCCCCGAAACGATGGCCGAGGCCAATCCCATGCGCGCGCCCGAAGGAGCCACCGGCGCTCTCGTTCTTGCCTCGGGCGAAGTGTTGTGGGGGAGAGGATTCGGCGCCGCCGGGCATGCGGTGGGCGAAGTATGCTTCAACACCGCGATGACGGGCTATCAGGAAGTGATGACCGATCCGTCCTACGCAGGACAGATCGTGACCTTCACCTTCCCCCATATCGGCAATGTCGGAACGAACGACGAGGATATAGAAGCGGCGACGGCGCATGCGCTGGGCTGCATCGTGCGCGAGGACGTGACCGAGCCGAGCAATTTTCGCGCGTCGAGCCGCTTTGACGAATGGCTGCGCAAGAATGGCCGTTTTGGGCTGGCCGGCATCGATACGCGCGCGCTGACCCGCAAGATCAGGCTGGAGGGCGCGCCCAACGGCGTGATCGTCCACGCGCCCGACGGCGTGTTCGACATCCCCGCGCTGATCGAGAAGGCGAAGGCCTGGCCGGGGCTGGAGGGCATGGACCTCGCCAAGGACGTGACGGTCGACCAATCCTATGACTGGCAGGGCGGGCCCTGGCGGCTGGGCTTCGGCTATGGCGAGGAAGGGCTGGAGGATCAGCGCCCCCATGTCGTCGCGATCGATTACGGCGCCAAGCGCAACATCTTCCGCAACCTCGTGAAGGCCGGCGCCAAGGTGACCGTGCTGCCAGCGACGGCGAGCTTCGCCGACGTGATGGCCGAGGGGCCGGACGGCTTCTTCCTGTCGAACGGCCCCGGCGATCCGGCGGCGACGGGCGACTATGCGGTGCCGGTGATCCGCGAGATGCTGGACACGGGCAAGCCGTTGTTCGGCATCTGCCTTGGTCACCAGTTGCTCGGCCTCGCGGTCGGTGCGAGGACCGAGAAGATGCACCAGGGCCACCGCGGCGCGAACCACCCGGTCAAGCGGCTGGCGGACGGCGCGGTCGAGATCACCAGCATGAATCACGGCTTTGCGGTGGATGCCGGCACGCTGCCCGCCAACGCCAGGCCGACGCACGTCTCGCTGTTCGACGGCAGCAACGCCGGGATCGAACTGACCGACAAGCCGGCGTTCAGCGTGCAATATCACCCCGAAGCGAGCCCGGGGCCGCAGGACAGCTTCTATCTGTTCGAGCGGTTCGTGGGGATGCTGAGGCCATGAGCATCAAGCTGCCCAAGGTCGACCAGTCGCGGCTCGACGAGGAGTGGGAGGCGGACAGGGACGTGCTCGCCAATCTCGCCGCCAATGGCGACAAGCCGCGCGTGCCGCGCCCGGTCGACGTCAGCTTCCGCGGCAGCGAAGAGGCGCTGCAGCGCTTGGCCGAGGGCGCCAAGCCCTTCGGCTTCGTCGAACTCGATCGCGAGATCGGCGAGGATGGCGAGACCTATCTGTTCCTCGAATGCGAGCAGGCGGTGGACGAGGAATCGATCCGCGCGCTGACCCGCAAATGCCTGCAGATCGAGATCATGTTCGACGTCGAATATGACGGCTGGGGCTGCATGGCCGTGAACGGGACAACGTATTGATCAGGATTTCGCCCTTCAGCGGCGACGTACAATATTCACCAGAGGCCAAATAATGCCCAAGCGCACCGACATCTCCTCCATCCTCATCATCGGCGCGGGTCCGATCGTCATCGGGCAGGCATGCGAGTTCGATTATTCGGGCACGCAGGCGTGCAAGGCGCTGAAGGAGGAGGGCTACCGGATCATCCTGGTCAACTCCAACCCCGCGACGATCATGACCGATCCCGAGCTGGCCGATGCGACTTATGTCGAGCCGATCACGCCCGAGATCGTGGCGAAGATCATCGAGAAGGAGCGCCCTGATGCGGTGCTGCCGACGATGGGCGGGCAGACTGCGCTCAACACCGCGCTGGCGCTGTTCGAGGACGGAACGCTGGAGAAGTTCGGCGTGAAGATGATCGGCGCCGACGCCGAGGCGATCGACAAGGCCGAGGATCGCGCCAAGTTCCGCACCGCGATGGACAAGATCGGGCTGGAAAGCGCGCGATCGACGATCGCCCACACGCTCGACGAGGCGCTGGCGGGGCTCGACAAGGTCGGGCTGCCGGCGATCATCCGGCCCAGCTTCACGCTGGGCGGCACGGGCGGCGGCGTCGCCTATAACCGCACCGAGTTCGAGGAGATCGTGCGCAAGGGGCTCGACGCGAGCCCGACCACCGAGGTGCTGATCGAGGAATCGCTGCTCGGCTGGAAGGAATATGAGATGGAGGTGGTCCGCGACCGCGCGGACAACGCCATCATCGTCTGCTCGATCGAGAATATCGATCCGATGGGCGTTCATACGGGCGATTCCATCACCGTCGCGCCGGCGCTGACGCTGACCGACAAGGAATATCAGATCATGCGCAACGCCTCGATCGCGGTGCTGCGCGAGATCGGGGTCGAGACAGGCGGATCGAACGTCCAGTTCGCGGTGAACCCGAAGGACGGCCGCCTTGTCGTCATCGAGATGAACCCGCGCGTGTCGCGTTCGTCGGCGCTGGCGTCCAAGGCCACCGGCTTCCCGATCGCCAAGGTCGCGGCCAAGTTGGCGGTGGGCTATACGCTCGACGAGATCGTGAACGACATCACCGGCGTGACGCCCGCGAGCTTCGAGCCGACGATCGATTATATCGTCACCAAGATCCCGCGCTTCGCCTTCGAGAAGTTCAAGGGCAGCGAGCCGATCCTGTCGACCGCGATGAAAAGCGTCGGCGAAGTGATGGCGATCGGCCGTAATTTCCACGAGAGCCTGCAAAAGGCGCTGCGCGGTCTGGAGACCGGGCTCGCTGGCCTCAACATCGTCGACGCGCTGGTCGGCGCGCCGAAGGACGAGATCATCGCGGCGCTCTCGCGCGCGACGCCCGACCGGCTGCTTGTCGCGGCGCAGGCCCTTCGTGAGGGGCTTTCGGTCGCCGAGATCCATGCGGTCGCCAAATATGATCCCTGGTTCCTCGAACGACTGGGCGAGATCATCGATGCCGAGCAGGAGGTTATCGCGAACGGTTTGCCGCGCGATGCGGCGGGGATGCGCAAGCTGAAGGCGATGGGCTTTTCCGACAAGCGGCTCGCCTATCTCGCGCTCCAGTCGGCCAATGTCCGCCACGGGATGAGCCGGGGCATCGCCAGGGGTTCGGGGCTGATCCACGATGCGGTCAGCGCGCTGACCGGCGGAGTGAACGAGGACGAGGTGCGCAGGTTGCGTCACAAGCTGGGCGTGCGCCCGGTGTTCAAGCGCATCGACACCTGCGCCGCCGAGTTCGAGGCGAAAACGCCTTACATGTATTCGACCTACGAAGCGCCGACCTTTGGCGAACCCGAGAATGAGGCCCAGCCTTCCGACCGGCGCAAGATCGTGATCCTCGGCGGCGGTCCGAACCGGATCGGGCAGGGGATCGAGTTCGACTATTGCTGCTGCCACGCCTGCTTTGCGCTGGCCGATGCCGGCTATGAGACGATCATGGTCAACTGCAACCCGGAGACGGTGAGCACGGACTATGACACGTCCGACCGCCTCTATTTCGAGCCGCTGACCGTTGAGGACGTGCTTGAGATCCTGCATGTCGAGCAGTCGAACGGCACGCTGGAAGGCGTGATCGTGCAGTTTGGCGGGCAGACGCCGCTGAAGCTGGCGCAGGCGCTGGAGGATGCCGGCATCCCGATCCTCGGCACCAGCCCCGATGCGATCGACCTGGCGGAGGATCGCGAGCGCTTCGCCAAGCTGGTCGCGACGCTCAAGCTGCGCCAGCCCGAGAACGGCATCGCGCGCAGCCGCGACGAGGCGATCGCGGTCGCCGAGCGCATCGGCTATCCGGTGCTGATCCGCCCCTCCTACGTGCTGGGCGGGCGCGCTATGGAGATCGTCGACGGCCCCGCACAGCTCGACGACTATATCCAGACGGCCGTGCAGGTTTCGGGCGATTCGCCCGTCCTGATCGACCGCTATCTGCGCGATGCGATCGAAGTCGATGTCGATGCGGTCGCCGACGGCACCGACGTGGTGGTGACCGGCGTGATGCAGCATATCGAGGAAGCCGGCGTCCATTCGGGCGACAGCGCCTGCTCGCTGCCCCCTTACAGCCTGAGCGATGCGATCGTCGCCGAGATCGAGCGGCAGACGATGGCGCTCGCCACCGCGCTGAAGGTCAAGGGGCTGATGAACATCCAGTTCGCGGTCAAGGACGGCGACGTCTATCTGATCGAGGTCAACCCGCGCGCCAGCCGCACGGTGCCCTTCGTCGCCAAGGCGACGGGCAATGCGATCGCCAAGATCGCCTCGCGCGTGATGGCGGGCGAGAAGCTGGCCGATCTTCCGCCGATCGAACGGAGCATCGATCATATCGCGGTGAAGGAAGCCGTATTTCCGTTCGCGCGCTTCCCGGGGGTCGATCCGGTGCTTTCACCGGAAATGAAGTCCACCGGCGAAGTCATGGGGATCGATCAGGATTTTGCGACGGCTTTCGCCAAGGCGCAGATCGGGGCGGGGACGATCCTGCCCGATGGCGGCACGGTGTTCGTTTCGGTCAAGGACAGCGACAAGGCGGTGATCCTGCCGGGCGTGCAGGGCCTCGTCTCGATGGGCTTCAAGATCATCGCGACGGGCGGCACCGCCGAGTATCTGCGGGCGCAGGGCGTTCCGGTCGAAATGGTCAACAAGGTCCAGCAGGGGCGGCCGCACATCGTCGACAAGATCAAGGACGGCGCGGTCGCCCTGATCTTCAATACGACCGAGGGTTGGCAGTCGCTGAAGGACAGCCAGTCGATCCGCGCATCGGCGCTGAACGGCAAGGTGCCTTACTTCACGACCGCAGCCGCGAGCGTCGCCGCCGTGCGCGCGATCGAGGCGCTGCGCGCTCATCCCCTTGAAGTCCGCCCGCTCCAGTCATATTATTCGCGTTCGCACGCCTGATCCCGACATTGATATCGAGCGGCGGGCGGCCCGAATAACGGGTCGCTTGGGGTAGAGTTTTTGACGAAGGGTGGAACGAATGGCGACCGTCGAGAAGATGCCGATGCTGGCCGAGGGCTATAAGAAGCTCTCGGAGGACCTGCACCGCCTCAAGACCGTCGAACGTCCCGAAGTGATCGACGCGATCGAGGAAGCGCGCGCGCACGGCGATCTTTCGGAAAATGCCGAATATCACGCCGCCAAGGAGCGCCAGGGCCAGATCGAGGCGTCGATCGCCGACATCGAGGACCGGCTGAGCCGCGCCCAGGTGATCGATCCCACCACGCTTTCGGGCGACAAGGTGGTGTTCGGCGCGACCGTCACGCTGCTCGACGAGAATGACAAGCCCGTGCGCTACCAGATCGTCGGCCAGACCGAGGCTGACGCCAAGGGCGGGCGCATTTCCTATAATTCGCCGCTCGGCCGCGCGCTGATCGGCCGCAAGGTCGATGACGAGATCGAAGTGACCGTGCCGTCGGGCGACCGCTGGTATGCGGTGTCGAAGATCGAGTTCATCTAGGCGGCGTTGCGCGGGCGGCTGATCGCCGCTTGCGCATTCCCGAGGGTTTCGAGCGGATGAAGATGCCACCCGGCCCGTACACGCAGGCGATCATAGCCCTGACGTCGATCGTCTGGCTGGCGCTGTGGCTGACCGGCTGGCTCGACATTTCCGGGATGCTGGGCGGGTTCATCCCGGCGCGGGTGGGCGGCCTGGCCCATGTCGCGGGCGCGTTGCCTGTGTGGCTTACGCCGCTGAGCGCGGCCCTGCTTCATGCCAATCTCGTCCATCTCGGCTTCAACATGCTGATGCTCGCTTTTTGCGGGCGCTTCACAGAGAGCGCGATCGGGGCGCGGCCCTATCTGCTGCTTTATGTCGTCGGCGCCTATGCTGCAGCGGCTGCGCAATATCTGGCGGGGCCGGCGAGCACGGTGCCGATGGTCGGCGCGAGCGGCGCGATCTCGGCGGTGGTCGGCGCCTACGCCATGCTCTACGGCCAGCAGAAAACGCGCGCCGTCGGGCCGTTTTCCGCAACGCTCGTTCATGTCGCCTGGCTGGCGGCTGCATGGATCGTCGTCCAGATCATGTTCGAGCTCGCCATGTCGGGCGGCGCGACTCAGATTGCGATCGCGGCGCATATCGGCGGCTTCATCGCCGGGCTGATTCTCGCTCGCCCGCTATTGATCTGGCATTATCGGCACGCATGATCCCGCTGCCGCCGGCGCTGGCTGAACTGGTCTCTGACTATGACGCCGAGGCGCACGAGGGCGGCGAGTCCGGAGGACGGATTGCCTGCTATAAGCGGCCCGGCGCGACCTCGCTTTTCCTGAAATATGGCGAAGGGCGCGTTGCGGATGACATCGCCGACGAGGCGTTGCGCCTGCGCTGGCTCAACCGGCGATTCCCCTCGCCAGCGCTTCGTTTCTTCCTGTGCGCCGAAAAGGCCGCCTGGCTGCTGACCGACGCGGTGGCGGGCGAGACCGGAGATGCGCTGATCGAGGCTGGCGTGGCCGATATGGCGACGCTCGCACGCGAGGCGGGGCAGATGCTCCGCCGGCTGCACGATCTGGCCATCGACGACTGCCCGTTCGACGCCGGCCATGCACTGCGGATGCGCGCGGCGCGACGCAATGTCGATCTGGGTCTGGTCGATGCCGAGGATTTCGACGCCGCGCACGAGGGTTGGGATGTAGAGCGATTATGGGAGAAACTCGACGGCCTGCCGCATCCATGCGGTGCGGCGGTCGTCACCCATGGCGATTATTCGCTGGGCAACATCCTGTTCGCGGACGGACGCGCGACCGGGCTGATCGACGTGGGACGTCTTGGCCGGGCCGATCCCTATCAGGATCTGGCGATCATGTGGTCCAACCTCGGCGCGCACGGGGGCGAGCGCGGGCCGGACATGCAGGCGGCGTTCCTGCGCGCCTATGGCGTCGAAGATGGCGGCGACGCTTCACGCATCGCCTTCCATCTTTGCCTCGACGAGTTTTTCTAGAGCGATTCGGCTTCGGGCGGCGGCGCGAGCAGATCGGGCTCGAGAAGGCGGTGGAGGTGAACCACCACATATTTCATTTCGGCATCGTCAACCGTGCGCTGCGCTGCAGCACGCCAGGCCTCTTCCGCCGTTTTGTAATCGGGAAAAATGCCGATGACGTTGATGGTGCTGAGATCGTCGAAATCGAGAGTCCGGGGGTCACGAACGCGGCCGCCGAACACGAGATGAAGTTTGCTCATCGTCTGGTCCTGCAGTTTCTGGTCGCCTATGCGCCCGCCGGCCGGGAACCGCAAGGGCAGTAGCGTCATTCACCCTTCTTTTTCGCTGAATCGCGCGCGCTTTTTACAGCGGCCTCGCCGGCCTGGGTCACTGCGCTGATCGCGCTCTGCACCAGCCGGTTAGCTTCGGCGCGCGCGGCGGAGCCATTCACGCCGAGCGAATCCAGCGTCTCGCCGCCTGCCGTGCGCGCGGCTTTCACAGCGTCCGCAGCCGCGCCGCGAATGCGCTTGCCGACGGGGCCGAGCACCCTGGTTTCCTTTTGTGTGCGGGGCAGCAAAGACGCCGCGATTGCGCCGATCGCCAGACCGCCGACGACGATCGCGAGCGGGTTCTGCTCGATGCCTGCGGCGGTACGCTCGCGCGCGGTTTCGGCCGTGCGTTTGGTGCTGGCGTAGGCCGTCGCGACGCGCTCACGCGCGTGCGTCGTCTTTTCCCGCGCCGCCGCCTTCGCCTGTTCCAGCTTCTGCGCCGCCTTGTCGCGCAGGGCCGCCTTTTCGGGCACGAGGTCGTCGCTCATTCTTGCTGCTCCTTGCTGGTTCGCTTGCCGGGGCGCGGGCGGCCGCGGCGCTGATCGCCCTGGCGATCAACTCATCGGGACTCAATTGGGTTGCATCGTGGAAGCCGAACAGCCGCGCGGCGCGTTTTATCAGTGGCTTGCGCAGCAGCCAGGCGGCTGCGGCGGCAAGCAGCGCGGCCGTGGCCCCGGGATTGCGGCGCGCCGTTTCGACGCCGTCATTGACGAGACCGGCGCCCCATTGCCGCAATTCGCGCCCGGCCTCGAGCATCAGCGTCTGCGGGTGAAAGCGCTTCTGGATGCGAACCATCGTTGCGGTGAGCTGCGCACGCGCGGCCGCCGATTCGGCTTCGGCGCGCTCAAGGTCATATTTGCTTTTGCTCATGGCGCTTCACCGATGCGCGTCGCCTTGTCCAGCTTGCGAAGCGCGATGGAGACAAGAAGGACGGCGATCCCCACGCCGGCGATGGCGACGATCGCGGCCGCCCCGAGCGGGCCGACGAGAGGCGAGAGCGCCAGCACGATGCCGACGAGCAGGGTCGTCACGGTGGCGAGTCCGAGGATTGCCGCGACGACGAGCATCGCGACGGCGGTGCGCGATTCGACGAGGCGTGCGACCAGCTTTGCGCGCTGGAGCTTGAGTTCGGCCCGGACGAAGCCCTCGACATCTTCGATCAGCTCGCCGAACAGCGAGCCGACCGGCTGGGCGTCGGGACGTTCGTCGGGGTCAGGCTTGTCGATGCGCTCCACCCCCCGGCTCCGTTCAGGCCTTGTTCGAGCCGCCAGCCTTCACCAGCCGCGCGATGACGAAGCCGATCGCCGCAGCCGCGCCGATCGCGACGGCCGGGCTCTTGCGGACCAGATCGCGGGCGTCGCCCAGCAGCTCGTCGACATCCTTCCTGCGCAGATTGGCCGCGAATCCCGAAAGGCTGTCGGCGGCGACGCGGGCGTAGCGGCCATATTGATCGCCGACCTTGGCGTCGACCTGAACTGCGGCGTCGTTGACCAGCTTGGCGACCGTGTCGAGCGCTTCGCTCGCGCGTTCCTTGCCCTGCACGGCATAGCTTTTCGCTTTGCCGGCCGCCTCGCCCGTCAGGCGCGCGGCTTCCTCGCGGACCTTGCCGGTGGCGGTGGGGACAGCGGATTCGGCGGGCTGCGCAACCACGGATTTCTTTGCGGCGGCGACGCTCTTTGTCGCGGGCTTGGCGCTGGCGGGAGCCTTGCGGACAGGCGCCTTCTTGACCGGCTTGGAGGCTTCGCCGGCGATCGGCGCGGTTTTGCTGGTCTCGTCGGTCATCTCGATTCCTCCATTGGCGCGAACTGTATCGCGCACACAACAGTCGCCGTCGCCTGCGGGTTCCATTGCCTCGCGCGCGCTCCATCGATAGAGCGCAGCCCACGTTCAGTCCACCAGGGAAGCAGCCGATGACCGCCATTCTCGACATTCATGCCCGTCAGATCGTCGATAGCCGGGGTAACCCGACCGTCGAAGTCGACGTTTCGCTTGAGGACGGCAGCTTCGGCCGTGCGGCGGTCCCCTCGGGGGCCTCGACCGGAGCGTTCGAGGCAGTTGAGAAGCGCGACGGCGACAAGAAGCGCTGGCTGGGCAAAGGCGTGCAGGCCGCGGTCGACGCGGTGAATGGCGAGATCGCGGACGCCGTGCTCGGTTTCGACGCCGAGGATCAGGGCGAGGTCGACGCCGCGCTGATCGCGCTCGACGGCACCGACAATAAGGGGCGGCTGGGCGCGAACGCGATCCTGGGCGTCAGCCTAGCCGTCGCCAAGGCGGCGGCCGACGCGCGCGGATTGCCGCTGTACCGTTATGTCGGCGGGGTTTCTGCGCATGTGCTGCCGGTGCCGATGATGAACATCATCAACGGCGGCGCGCATGCCGACAATCCGATCGATTTTCAGGAGTTCATGATCGTCCCCGTCGGCGCGCCGACGCTGGCCGAGGCGGTGCGCTATGGCTCGGAGATCTTCCACACGCTGAAGGGCGCGCTCCACGACAAGGGACTTGCGACGGCGGTGGGCGACGAGGGCGGTTTTGCGCCTAATCTCGGTTCAACGACCGACGCGATCGATTTCATCATGCAGTCGATCGAGAAGGCCGGGTACACGCCGGGCGACGACGTGATGCTCGCGCTCGATTGCGCCTCGACCGAGTTTTTCAAGAATGGCGCCTATGCGATGACAGGCGAAGGCAAGACGCTCTCGCCCGCCGAAATGGCCGATTATCTTGCCGATCTAGCCGCCCGCTACCCGATCTTCTCGATCGAGGACGGCATGGCTGAGGATGATTATGAAGGCTGGAAGCTGCTGACCGACAAGATTGGCGGCAAGGTCCAACTGGTCGGCGACGATCTGTTCGTGACCAATCCCAAGCGGCTTTCGGACGGCATCGCGCAGGGGCTTGCCAACTCGCTGCTGGTGAAGGTCAACCAGATCGGCACGCTGACCGAGACGCTGGAAGCCGTGAGCATCGCGCAGCGCGCTTCATACACCGCCGTGATGTCGCACCGTTCGGGCGAGACCGAGGATTCGACGATCGCCGACCTCGCCGTCGCGACCAATTGCGGGCAGATCAAGACGGGCAGCCTCGCGCGTTCGGACCGGCTTGCGAAATATAACCAGTTGATCCGCATCGAGGAAGAACTGGGCGACGTCGCTCGTTACGCTGGCCGCACGATTCTCCGCTAAAAACGGGCTTGATTCGGCGACTCCGCTGTGATTCAAGCGGGGGGTGGCACAGTCATCGAAAATCAGGGCTCTCATCCGTTCCGCGGCCGCGCCGGCGATCGGCACGCTCGTGATCGCCTTCTTCGGCGGCTACGCGCTGGTCGGTCCCAACGGGGTAATGGCCTATGGCGATTACAGCCGGTCGCTTGCGAAGCGGCAGGCTGTTCTCGCCGATCTGCAGAAGCAGCAGGCCGGGCTGGCCAAGAAGGCGTCGTTGCTTGATCCCAAGAAGGCGAATCCGGATATGGTCGACGAACTGGTTCGCAAGGAACTCGGCGTCGCTCATCCCGACGAAATCATCATTCCGCTGAACTGAGCGGCGCTGTGGCGGGCCCGCTCCTGATCCTCGTGGCCAGCGCGGCGCGGATTCTGTCGGTTCAGCTCGAATATCCGCCGCGGTCGCTGGTCGCCAACGAGCAGGGGGCCGTCTCGTTCAAGGTCGAGGTGCTGGCGAGCGGCAAGGCGCGCAATTGCCGGGTAACCTCAGGCAGCGGATTCGCGGCGCTCGACAAGGCGACGTGCGACCAGATCCTGACGCGCGCCATATTCGAGCCCGCTGCCGACGCGAACGGCAGGGCGATCGATTCGACCCTTGAAGGATCGATGAACTGGACGATTCCGCCGCGCGCGAAGCCCGGCTCCGAAGCTGTTCGCCCGCCCGTGGGCTGATCGCGACGCTACGGCAGCCGCCACCGGTTGCACGACATGCCGAGTGCCGCCTATAGGCGATGGCGCGTCCCTTAATCATCTCAGCAATATGGAGAGCCAATTGGCCAGGGCATCGACCCCCAAAGCCGCGAAGGAAACGGCCGTCCCGGCGGCCCCCAACCGCGAACGCCCGGCCGAGCCGCAGCGCTATGCCGCCTCGAAGGACGAACTTCTCGAATTCTACCGCCAGATGCTGCTCATCCGCCGCTTCGAGGAGCGCGCGGGCCAGCTATACGGCCTTGGGCTGATCGGCGGCTTCTGCCATCTCTATATCGGCCAGGAAGCCGTGGCCGTCGGCCTGCAGTCGGCGCTGGAGCCGGGCAAGGACTCGGTCATCACCGGCTACCGCGATCATGGCCACATGCTCGCCTATGGCATCGATCCCAAAGTCATCATGGCTGAACTGACCGGCCGCTTCGCCGGCATCAGCCAGGGCA